>CAIWKU010000451.1 GCA_903913355.1 uncultured Bacteroidota bacterium
AACCATCTTTTAGTTTCCAGGCAGGAGATAAATTATCTGATTATTTCGCATTAGATTCTGTTGTAAACAATATTGCAGAAATGGATGTTCATGGAAACCAATATGGGATGATGGCGGCGAGCAAATGTTTTCAATCCAGCCAAATGACCTGCAATACCTGTCATTCTGCTCACGAAAAAGAGACAGGTAAAAAGGAATTATTTTCACATCGGTGTGTGAATTGCCATAGTTCGGGTAAAAGCATCACCTGTAAAAAGATAAGCCCGTCCGACAAAATATTGCAAACAAATTGCATTGATTGTCATATGCCTGAACAAAGGTCCCGGGCAATCATGGTTTTATTACAAGGCCAGAATATTCCCACTCCTGCATTCATGCGTTCACATTTTATTAGTATTTATAAAGAAGAGTCGGATAAGGTTTTATCACATAAAACGAAATTTCAATAATCAACCAAACACCAATATTGCCTGATATGATCTGTAGAAGAAAAATATATTTATGTGTAATATTATTAATTACTGTTCTTGCATCCTGCAAAAGGAATGACCAGGTTTTTACAAGTGTATCTCCCTCCAAAACGAATATTCATTTTGAAAACAAATTACAGGATAAAGAAGCTTTTAATATTCTATACTATCTATATTATTACAATGGAGGAGGTGTTTCGGTAGGAGATATCAATAATGATGGATTGCCGGATATCTATTTTACGGCCAATAGCAAAGGAGGGAATAAATTATATATCAATAAAGGAAATTTTGAGTTTGAAGACATTACAACGAAAGCCGGTGTAGCAGGTAGTTCAGACTGGTGCACCGGTTCAACGATGGTGGATATCAATGGAGATGGTTTATTGGATATTTATGTTTCTTCAGTGAATAATGCGTATGGTTTAAAAGGGCATAATGAATTGTTTATTAATAACGGAGATGGTACTTTTACGGAGAGTTCTGCGAAATACGGATTGGATTTTTCTGGGTATACCGTGCAAACCGTTTTTTTTGACTATGACCACGATGGCGATCTGGATTGCTTTATTTTAAATGAATCACAACAACCTAATCAAAATATAGTAGACACCAGTTTTAGAACGGGTGGTTTTGATCCCAATGCCGGTGATTTTTTATTCCGGAATGATGTTAGCACTACTGGAAAATTTACCAATGTTTCAAAACCAGCCGGTATCAATCAAAGTTTGTTGGGCTATGGTTTGGGGCTGGCTGTATCTGATATTAACAATGATGGCTGGGATGATATTTATATAGGAAATGATTTTCATGAAAATGATTATTACTATATCAATAATGGGGATGGCACATTTACTGAAAGTGGATCAAAACACTTTAATCATTATTCCAGGTTTAGTATGGGTAATGATATTGCCGATTTTAATAATGACGGGCAACTGGATATTTTAACGGTAGATATGTTGCCGCCCGATGAGAAAACACTTAAATCCTATGGTAGTGATGAACACAGTGATGTGTATGAATATAAAATTTTAAGAAACGGGTACCATCCTCAGTTCTCCCGTAACGCATTGCATAGAAATAATGGGAATGGACAAACATTTAGTGATATCGGATTGATTGCCGGGGTTTCGGCCACTGATTGGAGTTGGAGCCCATTGATGGCAGATTTTGATAATGATGGGAACAAAGATATTTTCATTAGTAGCGGAATTGTGAAAAGACCGGTGGATCTGGATTATATACGCTTCGTATCTGATCTCTCCCGAAAAGTGAACAGGAATGCCTCAACAAAATATGACCAGACAACGATTGATAAAATGCCGGATGGAAGCTCTTATTGTTTTATGTTTAAAGGAGATGGGACGGGTCAGTTTACAAATGTGGGTAAGGATTGGGGGTTGATGGATAAGAAAGGATATTTTAATGGGGCTACTTATGCTGATTTGAATAATGATGGAAACCTGGACCTGATAGTTAATTCTTTAAATGGTCCGGCAATGATTTATAAAAACAATTCGATTAATAAAAGCCAGCTAACTATTAGCTTCAAAGGTGATGGGCAGAATCGTTTTGGAATTGGCACAAAAGCCTATGTTTTTGCAGATGGAAAAATGCAATATGAGGAAATGATGTTGACAAGAGGTTTTCAATCTTCCACAGAACCCAAGTTGCATTTTGGCCTGAATACCGTAAAAAGTATCGACAGTATCTTGGTTGTTTGGCCGGATCAGCGATACCAGGTACTTAAAAATATTACTCCCAAC
>CAIWKU010000452.1 GCA_903913355.1 uncultured Bacteroidota bacterium
TACCAATTTATTCGACAAACAACTCATTGGCACCGCCTGGCTTCCTATGGTTTGGAAAAAGATCTGGAATACTGTGTAACTGAAAATGTTGCCAATGTACTCCCTATTTATCGAAATGGAGACCTGGTTGTTGAAAAATAAGCAGGATGATAATCTCGATATCAGCACGCAAACTAACGAGAACTATTGGCTGAAATAATAACTGTTTAATAAAAACCAAATAAAACTCCTTTCTGCGTGTTACGTGTCACCTCTTTTTTCAAATTTTTGTTTTCAGATAGCCAAATAACGGCTGTTGTTATTAAAAGCTACACATACCTGGAACTAGGATGATGCATAGTTCTAGATAGATCAAGTGTTCCTACCATACACAATCATGAAACTAACCGCACAAAACGGGTAAACAATTACAGATAGTTGCATTGCTAACCATTAAATGCGGAATTACCCCCAAAATTTCCCCGGAATATGAGAAGGTTATGATAATTCTTTTCAATTCATTTCGGAAACCGACTGGCTTTTCTTTACTTTTGCAAATTGCCCTTTTTTAAGCAGGATACTATGTTTTCCCTTTTACAGGAAATGGAATCTGCAGATAAACTGGTCAATGGCACAAAGGAAATCAGTATAGCTTTATGGCATTACCTTATTTGATCAAACACATCTACAACAGCGGAACGGAAGAAGTGATCCGCAGAGGAAAAAAGATCCATGCATTGGGGCATGTAGAGCTGATTGAATACGATGACCTTATGGGTGCAATTGTATTTAGAGTGAAGGATGACGGGTATTCCACTTTTTATAAGGTTCATATTAACCAGTTTAAGGACCCCAAAACCCTATCCTTACGATGCAGTTGTCCATACAACCTTTCAGAAATATGCCGTCACAAAGCAGGCGCTTTATTTCATTTACAGGATCTGCTCGACAAAAACCTATTGGGGGATAAAGAAACTATTTATGACCAGCGGCATACGGTTGTAAAAATGAAGCAACTCGAATTGAAGTTGATAAGAATGTTGTCGGCACAGGCAAATTTTGAAGCAGCCGAAAATTTTCTGCGCAGCTCGAGAAGCAATATCCTCGAAGCAAAAGATGAAAGGATCTTAGCCGAACTTGAGTTTGAAGGTGCTCCATATAAAGTCGTTATCCAGAAAAACGAAGAAAGAAATTTTGATACCAGTTGTACCTGCCAGAGCGATACAGAACACCCGCTTTGTGTACATAAGAATATTGTTTTGCTTCAATTACTTCATAATTATGGACCTAATTACTTTGACAGTATCCGCAACTGGGACAAAGAGAAAAATAAATTATTAGCCCTTTACGGATATTCTCTCAGCGACGATTTAAAAGGGAAATTCGAATTCACCTATACAGATGGAAAACCTTTTTTGCGTGTTCTGGATACTTCTATTAAAAGAGTATTACTAAACCAGGCTGCCGAAAATAAACCCAAGCCGGTAGAAACAGAATTATCGCCAAGTATTGCTGTTGCAGAATATGAACAGAACAAAACACAACTAAAGCTTGGGATTGTGATTACTGCCGATGCCCTTCAGTATCCCTATGTTCAATTAGATGCTGTTCAGGGAGAAG
Organism: uncultured Bacteroidota bacterium; assembly: GCA_903913355.1. Lineage (GTDB taxonomy): Bacteria > Bacteroidota > Bacteroidia > Chitinophagales > Chitinophagaceae > Sediminibacterium. Next base: position 1,600 of record CAIWKU010000452.1, read on the forward strand.
CAGATGAAGAAGCAACAAAATACATAACCAAAACTGTAAAACTTGATCTTACAAAATTTGTGAATACAGAAGTATTTAGCGAAAATGATAAGATACTACTTCAGCAACTTCGTAAATTAATGCCAGGTGAAGTGAGTCGCTATCTGGATCGGAACTCACCCTTTAGCGGAATCTGGGAAAACATCATTCAACAGCATAACGATGAGTTGCCGGAAGAAACCCGTCACCTGATTAACGAATACCTGCATCCGAAATTTAAAAAAATCTTTCTTGATCTGCAGGATAGTCCATTTGTTTTTTACCTGCCTTCCGGTAAAACCTTTACTACCAGCAACCTTTTGCAGGCAGATCTGATGGCTGAATTTATCAGCCCCGAATTTGAAGTAAACTATGCCAACGGTAAATATGTAATTGATTGCAGGATTAAATTACCGCTTGCCGATCTGAATATTTCTGAAAATGAAACTGAATCGGCGATCCTGTTTCAATACCATAACCAGTTTTTTACCTGGAAACGGGCAGAAGATATTATGTTGGTTGAAAAATTTTTACCTACCGGCAAAATCAGTATTGCAGCTGAGGATTGGGCAGTACAATTACAACAATTCATCTTACCGCTTTCCAAAGAGTATAATGTACATTTTACAAATGTGCAAAAAGAAGAAATCAGGGATGCGAAACCGGATATCAAAATCCTGCTGAGAGAAAAAGGGGAATACCTTTTATTTCAACCTGTTTTCAATTACCGGGGACATGATATTCGTTCAACCGATAAAGAAAAGATCATACTACCGGTAGCAGATAAATTGCTGGTCATTCACCGAAACCTGGAATTGGAAAATGATTTTGTAAAAAAAATCGAATCGTTGCATTCGGGGTTTGTACGGCCGGTTGAAGGGAACGTGCTGGCACTGCGAGGGGCTGAGGTATTACGGAATAACTGGTTCTTTTTATTTGTTGACGCGGCAAAGGAGATGAATATTCCGGTGTTCGGGTTTGAAGCATTGAAGAACTTTCGTTTTAATACCGCCAAGCCGTCTACAAAAATATTTATCAGCAGCAATACAGATTGGTTTGATGCCAAAATTGAAATACAGTTTGGAGAACAAAAAGTAACGGTAGAGGAAGTAAAGAAAGCCCTGGGAAATAAACAACAGTTTGTGCAGCTGGAAGATGGTACACTCGGAATTCTTCCGGAAGAGTGGATCAAAAAGTATTCTCTTTTGTTCAGGGTAGGTGATGGCAAATCGGGTAGCATGAAACTGAGTAAATATCATTTCAGTGTTATCGAAGAACTTTACCTGCAACGGGATGAAGAAGAACTGTTTTTTAAACTGGAAGAAAAATATGAACGGTTAAAAGGCAACCATTCTATCAAAGAAGTGCCTGCGCCGGCACATTTGAAAGAGGTACTCCGCCCTTACCAGGAAAGCGGTTTCCAATGGTTGAATTATCTCCGCGAAGTGCAATGGGGTGGTATACTGGCAGATGATATGGGATTGGGTAAAACCATTCAGGCCCTCAGTTTTATTCATCACCTGAAAGAAGAGCAGGGTACACTTAAGGCATTGGTGGTTTGTCCCACCACGCTGATGTTTAACTGGCAGAATGAAATAAAAAAATTTACTCCTTCATTAAGTTTTTATATCCATCATGGTGGTAGCCGTTCAAGAAACGGGTTAGGTAGTACAGATATCGATGTGATCATAACTACTTACGGAACCCTTCGCAGCGATATCAAACAGTTTGTAGATGTTTCCTTTGATTATGTGATCCTGGATGAGAGCCAGGCAATTAAAAACCCCGGTAGTAAGGTAACCAAAGCCGCAGGTTTGCTGAAAGCAAAGAACCGACTTTGTTTGAGTGGTACTCCTTTGCAGAATAACACCTTTGATATTTTTGCCCAGATGAATTTTCTCAATCCCGGTATGCTGGGAAGTGTGGAATTTTTCAAACAGGAATTTTCAGTACCGATTGATAAGTTTGGAGAAAAAGAACAAAAAGATCATTTACGAAAACTGCTCTATCCTTTTATCCTGCGAAGAACCAAAGAACAAGTGGCTAAAGATCTTCCCGAAAAACAGGAAATGGTCTTGTTTTGCGAAATGGGCGATGAACAAAGAAAGATTTATGAAGCCTATCGGAATGATTATAGAGATAAGATTTTAGGTGTTGTTGAAGACCAGGGTATACAAAAATCACAATTAACCATTTTACAGGGTCTGATGAAACTCAGGCAGATTTGTGATAGTCCAGCCATCGTAAAAGAAGAAGAACGATTCCCCAATGTATCCGTAAAACTGGAAGAAATCGGAAGAGAGATTACCGAAAATATCAGTAACCATAAAGCACTGATTTTTTCTCAATTCCTGGGCATGCTTTCCCTGATAAAGGAGAAAATGAAGGAACTGGGTGTTGATTACGAATATTTTGACGGAAGCAGCACGGTAAATGAAAGAGAGAAAGCCATTACCCGGTTTCAGAATGATGAGAACTGCCGTGTTTTTCTGATTTCCTTAAAAGCGGGAGGTGTGGGCTTGAATTTAACCGCAGCTGATTATGTATATATTGTTGACCCATGGTGGAACCCTGCGGTAGAGCAACAGGCAATTGACCGGACCCACCGGATAGGCCAGACCAAAAATATTTTTGCTTACCGGATGATCTGTACAGATACGGTAGAAGATAAAATTTTAAAGCTACAAGAACGAAAAAGAAACCTGGCCAAAGACCTGATAACCGATGATGAAGGTTTTGTGAAGAGTCTCACCAAAGAAGATGTGGAATACCTGTTCAGCTAAAAGCATGGATTCCCCCGAAACTTTATGGCGAATCCATGCCTACTTTAATACTTCAAAAAAGGTTTTTATTTTTTCAGCTCAGCAGCTACCAAACCGGCATCTGGATTTTTTAAAAAAGCAGCTTTACATTCAGCTGAGCAGAATCCTAGTACTTTATCCTTATAATGTGCAGTATCCCCGATACCGGCACTCACAGGCATACCACAGGAAGGGTCTTTTTTATTATCTACCATAGTAATATCATAATGTTTCACAGAGTCGGCCATTTTCATGGGTGCGGCTTCCGCTTTGGGAGCCGAAGCATTTTCGGTTTTATCAGTTGATGAATGGCAGTCCGCCTGGCCTACAATCACCAGGAAGAAAAGGCCTGTTCTCAATAAAATAGATACAGGTTTCAGTAGAATATTTGTTTTCATATCTCAGGGTTTATTTTTAAAAAATCATGTGACAAATCGGTTCAGGCAGTGATAACAAATCTATAACCTTCTCTCAGAATAGTAAACTGCCCCGGGTAAAATTTGGGCTTATATTTTAAGAGCAGGTTACTGACAAGACCATTTACCAGTATTTTCAAAATGCTGGTAAATGCAATGTGTTTAAGCCCCCTACGTTAAAAACTGTTAAATAGCTAATCAAAAAAGTGGAAATTAAAGGGATAAATGCGAAAAATGTTCAGGATTTTCTTGGTTTTAGGGAGATAATCTTACGCAGATTGATCAGTTATTTTTGCCATTTTAACATTTTATCACAATTGAATTAGGGAAATCAATGCGATAATTTTGATGTGGTGGGCCTCCAAAATGGTTAAAAATTATCAGATTCAAAAACAGAGTAAAATTGTTAATAATTTAAAAATATTCATCATTTAATTGATTATCAATTATTTAAGAATATATTTTAAATATATTAACATTTAATTAAAAAAATATGCAGCTAATATTTAGCTATTCCAGTCATTATTGGAAGCATTGTTTTGATAAGGCAAAAATTAATATATGTTATTGATTTTAACATTTTTAAACAAATGTCCTAATTTCACCGACTCAAGTTTTACTACCAAAAACTAAAATGCACATGAAGAAAAAAATGCACATGAGGAAAATTGTATCCTCCCTACTGGCAGGCATCTTATGCTTCGTCATAGGTGTTTCGGCCCAGGTACGCACAGTTACCGGGAAAGTAACCGACGATAACGGCAAGCCTATTGCAGGTGTAACTGTAAAAGTGAAAGGAACCACTAAGGTTGCCGTAAGTGATGATGCCGGTGTTTACAAAATTGCTGCTGCAGATAATGCAACACTGGTTTTTAGCACGGTTGGTTTTTCCAATTTGGAAGCGAAAGCTACTAAAACCAGCGGCCTGAATGTATCATTACATACCTTTTCTAACCCACTTGATGAAGTGGTAGTAACCGCTGCAGGTACAAACGTTAAACGTAAAGAGCAGGGTTATAACTCTTCAACCATTAAATCAGGAGAACTGGTTGCTGCAAAACCAACAAATATTGGTAGTGGTCTGGCAGGTAAAGTGCCGGGCTTATTAGTTAGCGCAACTGGCGGTGGAGTAAATCCTAACTATCGTTTGATCCTGAGAGGTCAGCGTTCTTTGTTAGGTAATAACCAGGCACTGATTGTTATGGACAATGTAATTGTTCCAAGCGCAATGCTGGGTAACGTTAACCCTGAAGATATCGAAGACATTACCGTACTGAATGGCGCTGGTGCCGTTGCCTTGTATGGTTCTGATGCATCTAACGGTGCCTTGATTATCACTACCAAAAAAGGTAGAAAAGGTGTTAACCAAATCAAAGTATCCAATACAACTACTTTAGAACATACTGCATTCCTGCCTAAAACACAAACCCAGTTTGGTCAGGGTGGTAATGGTTACGGTGTGGATCCAAATGGTAATCCTCTTGGATCAAATATTGAAAACCAGGCATATGGGCCTAGATTTAATGGACAATTGCAAGCGATTGGAGCTCCGTTGGCCGATGGCTCTCAATTTATGTCTACTTATTCTTACCATGATGACTGGAAAAGATTTTGGAATACAGGTGTTACCAATCAATCTGATTTCTCTTTGACTTCAGGTGATGATA
>CAIWKU010000453.1 GCA_903913355.1 uncultured Bacteroidota bacterium
ATGTTCAATAGGGTGACGTACAACACTTACAATTACGAAACTTTATTGCGGAATGCTATATCTGATATTAGTTTTATTTGAGCTGATAATCAATTAAAATCTCTTGCGTTTTTTGGGTTGCCAGAGAATTCGCTGCCTTGACTGGCAACCCAAAAAACGAATGCAGCAACCCAAAAAACGCAAGAGTTCATTCCATATCTGGTCTACCATTTAATTCAGTAAGATTCCAGCCATTCATTGGATGGCTATTCATGCTTACTCCCATCTCCATCCCATCTCCCTCCCACCCCTATCCCAGTCCTATCCCACCATAGTTGCATCTTAGTGGCAGTTATCCACATTCCATTTTCTAAGATTTTTAGCATTTTGAGGGAATTTTTCAGTTTCAAGCCCTAAAAATGCAAAATTTTCGGCTGAAACCCTTTACCAGTAAGCACTAGGGACACTTGGTTCCTAGTGTCCCTAGTTTTTCGATACCCATGCCGAATAGTTTTGTTCCCGTAAATGCATTTACACCCACACCGGTTTTCACTGCAGGGGAAACTGGTGTGGTTTCACCCGATTTGTAAACAACAAAAACAAAACAAAATGGCAAAACAGGAAAGCATCATAACCCTAAATGGTGCCATAGATAACATCTCTTTCTTTAAAACCAAAGATGGGTATAATGCAAGAAAGAAAACCGGCGTAAGTGCCGATGTAATTGCTAACGACTCGCGATTTGCAAGAACCCGGGAGAATATGGCAGAGTTTAAAAGGGCAGCAAAAGCATCCAAATTGTTACGGGATGCCCTGCTGGAATCAACTGTAGGTTCCAAAGACCGAAAAATGGTACCGCGCCTAACAAAAGCCATGATGAAAGTGCTTTTGGCCGACCAGACCAGCGAACGTGGCAAGCGTAATGTAATTGATGGGGAAGCGGAATTATTACAGGGTTTTGAGTTTAATATTTATGGTCCCCTCAGTACCACCCTGCTGGCACCGCTTACACCAACTATTGACCGTGCTACCGGTAGCTGTAAAGTAGTGCTGCCTCCTTACAACGCAGAAAAAATGATCAAAAAAGCAGAAGGTGCCACGCATTACCGTTTTGGCATTACTGCCGCTTCGATCGATTTTGAAGCTGAGACAAAGGAAACAGTTTCTACACTTTCAGGCTATCAACTGGTGGATGTAGAAATGACCCCTTTACTGGAATTGGAAGCTATGCTTACACCAAACAGTACCCATCCGATTTTCCTGGTACTCACCATCGAGTTTGTACAGGAAACCAATGGGCGGAAGTATTCATTGAATGCCGGTGATTTTAATGCCTGCGCGATGGTAAAAGTAGAAGGAGGTGTATAATGAACCTCTATCTGAAACGCAAGTATTACGACAATGGCACAGAAGGTATTCTCACCATTGATCAGGATACCAAGCCATTCTGCTATACCATTGAATTACCCTGGATAGACAATGAAAGAGGTATTTCCTGTATTCCGGCAGGTACCTATGTTTTACAAAAACGATACAGCAAAAGATTCAAATGGCACCTGCATGTGCAGGATGTTCCGGACAGAACACTGATTCTGATTCACCCGGCCAATGATGCCAAAAAAGAACTCAAAGGTTGTATTGCGCCTGTATTAACATTTGGAAAACCGGGTACAGGCAGCTATTCCAGGCTGGCATTTCAACCATTAATTGCCAGGGTATTTGCAGCCATTGATGCAAAGGAACCCATTTACTTAATCATCGATCCTCCCTATGAAGCGGAGGTAGATATAAATCTTTAGTATGAAAAAGATCATCAAAAGGGCTAAAGACCCGGTTCCGCCATTCTTTAAAACCTTACGCGGAATTGGATTGGCGTTAACTGCTGTGTCTACGGCTTTGTTAACCGCTCCTATTGTATTACCAGCAGCCATCATAACCGCTGCCGGGTATGTGGCAGTGGGTGGTGCGATTACAACGGCGGTTAGTCAGTTAACCGTTCGAAATGATAAGTAATCAAGTTCACATGGGGCCCCGCAATTGCGGGGCCTTTTATGTATTTTATCTATTGCAATCTTCTACATCTGCATTTACTGTATAAATGAACTTATCAAACGCAAACCCATGTAGTTATTTAGATTCAACTATTGAAAACTCTTACTATATTGTATACCATAAAATACTAATATGGCATCCGGAATCATTCCAAAATATAGTGAGGAGCTATTTATTGATGGGCAAACCCACAATCAATTTCTGGTAATTGGTTTGATCACTGCTAAACGATTACAATTGAAAATTGATTTTACCAGTGAAAACGGATTTATTGCCCATACAGAAAATGTTTTTTTTGGCTGGGATGCAAAAATATCTTTTCAGCTATTTGATGATAAAGCGATACTTACCAGTGAGTCGCTGGGTGGTGAAATGCTGGACTGGGGAAAAAATAAAAAATTATCGAACCGATTTACGGATCTTTTTTTTGAGCTTATACACCAGATAACCCCGGAAGAGCTGGACGTTAAATACCAGGAAATAGCATCCTCATTCTCCGCAGGTGATGATGATATAATGGCTAATCCAATAGAAGAGGAAACTAATTTATTCTATCGAATACTAAGCCCCTTTATTCCCAGAAAAGGATATTTTATTACCCCCATTATCATTGATATCAATATTGTAATCTGGCTATTAATGGTTGGTACCGGAATCAGTGGCCTGCACCCAACATCAGAAAATTTGTTGAAATGGGGGGCCAATTTCAAAGCAGTAACCCTGGAAGGAGAATGGTGGCGTATTATTACCAATTGCTTTCTGCATATTGGTTTTGTTCACCTTATTTTCAATATGTACGCATTGTTGTATATCGGAATTTTATTGGAGCCGATTTTAGGAAAAACCCGTTTTGCTACTGCCTATTTGCTAACCGGGATCATGGCAAGTATGAACAGTTTATATTGGCACGATCTGGTGGTTAGTGCCGGCGCTTCAGGTGCTATTTTTGGGATGTATGGGGTTTTTCTGGCTTTGCTAACTACGCATTTGATAGAAAAAAGCAAAAGAAAAAGATTGCTGCTCAGTATAGGTATTTTTGTACTCTATAATCTTTCCGCCGGAATGAATCCTGGAATTGATGGGGCCGCGCATATCGGTGGTTTGGCATCAGGCATTTTGATTGGATATGCGTTTTTGCCAAGTCTGAATAAATCAGATAACTACCCGTTAAAATATGCAAGCGTTTCTATTTTGGGGTTACTCATGATAGGTTTTTCCTCATTTGTCTATAGTAAATTACCCAGAGATATTTCCCGGTATTCTGCAAAGCTGAATGAATTTGCTCAAAAAGAAAAAACCGCGCTAAGCATTCTATATAGACAATCCAATATGCACAAGGAACTCAGGTTGGTAGAGATTCAAAATCTCGGAATTACTAATTGGAAAGATTGTATTGAAATTATTAAAGATGCTGATAAACTACATCTGCCAAAAGCGTTACACGAGAGGGATAAAATAATACTTCGGTATTGCGAACTTAGGTTAAAAGCATACGAATTGTTGTACCTGCAGGCAAAGGGAGAAAGAGATCCAAAAACCGATACCCTTTATCAACAGTATAATGAACAAATCAGGGAAGCCATGTCTGGCCTAAGGGTAAGAAAAACTGAATAAATAAGTAGCTTTTCAGTACTCATATTCATTTTATAATTCCTATCAATTATATAAAAGACAGTGTTG
>CAIWKU010000454.1 GCA_903913355.1 uncultured Bacteroidota bacterium
CCAAACGCCAAACGCCAAACGCCAAACGCCAAACGCCAAACGCCAAACGCCAAACGCCTTATTAATTTAATTACTCCTTACTCTCCGCAATCTCATCATTCGCATTTACAATTACCTGATCCCCTGCTTGCAATAAACCGAATACTTCAATCCTGGAGCTGGATTCATTACCGGTCGTGATATCTACTTTTTTTATTTTATTATTTTTCATCACCAATACATATTTTCTTTCGGTTGAAGTAACTACTGCTGATTTGGGTACCGACAAAGCATCCCTGCTGCCGCTAAGATGAAAAATCACTTGTGCATACATCCCCGGAGAAAGTAATCCATTTGTATTGGCCACATCAATCTCCATTTTTTCTGATCGAAATTCTGAATTGATATTTTCGGATTTACGACTGATATGTCCACTTAATTTTTTACCTGGCAATGCATCAGTAAAAAAAGAAACCGTATCCTTATTCCGGATAGTGGCGGCCATGCCTTCAGGTATATCAACCTGCAACCTTAAATGACTTACCTGCTTTAGTTCCAGCATGGGCTTGTCTTTGGTAAGTGTATTTACCAGTGCCCCCGGGTGAACATTTCTTTCGGTGATTACTCCGTCAAAAGGGGCAGACACCTGCAAATAATCAAGCAAAGACTGTTGCATCTGCCAATTGGCTTTTTCTGCGTTGGATAAAGCACTGTCTGCTTCTACTTTTGATTTTATACTGGATAAATCAAAAGGAGAAATGGCTCCGGGTGTTTTGGAAGCTTCCAGTAATCTCTGATAATGCTCTTTATCAAGTGCCAGATCTGAGCGGGTTCTTGTATATCTTTCTTTTGCCTGTAGTGATGCCTGCAGCATTTCGGGGGCTTCCAACACCATTAATAAAGTTCCTTTTGAAACTCGGGATCCGATATCCACCAAAACAGTTTTCACATACCCATTCACTTTGGGATAGATACTTACTTCTTCATATGCAGTAAGCATTCCCGGCAATTTGATCATTTCTGTTACGCCCGCTTTATCAACTGTTGCCAGTTGAAATTTATCTGCCGGATTTGTTTTTGCTATCGTTTTTTTGTTTTCCTCCTTATGGGAAGCGCAGGATAGGAATGAATAGGATACAATCACAAATAGAATAAAATATTTCATGTTCATTTTTTTAGTTTGTTGAATCTTCGGGTAACAAGGATACAGGGTCAAGGGAAGCATTTTGTCTTACCCAACCATATACCAATGGAAGAATAAATAAAGCGGCAAATGTAGATGCCGCCAATCCACCGATTACTGCACGGCCTAAAGGAGCCGATTGATCGCCTGCTTCTCCCATGCCAATGGCCATTGGCACCATACCCGCTATCATGGCCATACTGGTCATTAAAATGGGACGTAAACGAATACCGGCAGCTACAGTAGCTGCTTTAAAAGAATTTTTATACTCCAACCGAAGGGTTTCTGCATTGGTAACAATCAGGATCGCATTGGCTACGGATACTCCTGTGCTCATGATAATCCCCATATAAGACTGCAGATTAATAGTAGATCCGGTTATTAATAAAGAGATCATAGCACCTAATAAAACAGCAGGTACTGTTGATAATACCGCAATAGCCACTCCGAATGATTGAAAATTGGCTGCCAACAATAATAAAATCACAATGATTGCCGCAATTAATCCTGTTTGCAATGAACCAAGGGTTTCAATCAGTAATGAAGACATCCCCTTAATTTCTGTAATCAATCCTACAGGTGGTGCCCCTGCTTCTGCAATAGCTTTTTTAACCGCTTCTGTGGCTGTTCCCAGGTCCTTATGGTAAATATTTGCACTGATGGTAACAAATCTCCTCGGACCACTTCTGTCGTATTCTCCTGGTAAACTATCTACGGTAAGATTAGCCACATCTGATAAAACCGGTCTTGCCTGTCCTTTTACCAAAGGTGTTGCCTGCAATTCTTCTACAGAATTCATGATATATTCCGGAACCTGCACCTGGGTTTGATACGTATAGGAAGTTTTATTATCCAGCCAGAAATTTTTACTGGTATATCTGCTGGAAGAAGTACTTGCGGTGATACTTCTTGAAATTGCTTCCAGAGAAAGCCCCATCAATGCCAGTTTCTGTCTGTCTACATTAATGCTGATGGTTGGAAAATGCAAAGGCTGTGCAATCTGTACATCTCTTAGATAAGATATATTTTTTAGCTTGTCCAGTAATTTGGCAGAATAGGTTTTGATATCTGTCATACTTTTTCCTGCTACCCGTACTTCTATGGGTGTGGAAGCCCCCTGCGCCATGATTTTCTCTGTTAATTCAATGGGCTCAAATGATAATTTAATCTGGGGATACACTATTGCAATATTCTTTCTGATCTGTTCTTTCAACTCTTCCATTTTCACATGATAATCCTCCTTTAGGTTCACCTGAATTACAGCTTCCTGAGTACCACTACTGAAAATATATAAATTACTGGTTCCGAAATTACTTGGGATCAATCCAACATATGCTGAAGTAATTTCTACCTGGTGATTAACCGTAGAATCAATTATCGATAATATTTTTTTTGTAGCTATCTCAGTTACTTCTAACCGCGTGCCATCCGGTTCCCGAACCCGCAATTGCAACTGACCATTGTTTGTTTTTGGAAGCAGGTCCTTACCTATTCTTGCAAAACAGAATCCCGCAGCAGCTATTACCCCTATCAGATATAATATAACAATCCCCTTTCGCTTAGGCATCCATTTTTCGAGTAGGTTCTCCAGTCCTAATTTCATTCTCTGAAAAAGTCCATTTTCTTCCGGATGCTGTTTATCCTGACGGTGATGCTCATCAATGGCTTTTGTTTCTGCTTCGTTCAATGCCATACCCGCATGGGCATGTAATTGATTATGATGATATTGATACATCTCTGCTTTAATTAACCAGTTCGAGATCACCGGTACCAATGTTTGAGAAGCCAGGTAAGAAACAATCATTGCAAAAGCTATAGAAAGTGACAAGGGAAGAAACATGGCTTTGGGCACACCACTCATTACAAATACCGGTGAAAAAACTGCCAGTATACAAAGTAGGATCAGCAATTTAGGAAAGGATATTTCAGAACAGGCATCAACAATAGCGAGTTTTTTCGGCTTCCCCATTTCAAGATGCTGGTGAATATTTTCAATAGTTACGGTAGCTTCATCTACCAATACACCAATGGCCAAAGCAAGACCACTCAGTGTCATAATATTGATAGTTTGTCCTGCCAGTTTTAAAAAGAATACTGCAGCCATAACCGCAACAGGTATAGTGATAACTACTACCAGGCTGCTCCGCCAGTCGCGCAAAAAAAGAAACACCATTAAACCCGTTAATATGGCACCTAATATTCCTTCCGACATCAGGCTTTTGGCAGAATTGATCACAAAAACACTCTGGTCAAATTCATAACTAATGGTTACATCATCAGGCAAAAGACTTTGTATCTCAGGCAGTTTACCTCGCAGATTCTGAACCACATCCCAGGTAGACGCATCGGCAGATTTTACCACAGGAATATAGACAGATCTTTTCCCATTTACCAATGCATAATCTACTGTAATATCCGATGCATCCGCTACTTTGGCAACATCGCTTACAAAAACAGAAGAAGTACCATTACTTTTTATGGGGATCTTTTCAAACTCCTCCACCTTATCTTCCATGGAATTCACAGAAGTGATATACATAGTATTATTCACCCTAAGGTTGCCACTGGGTGTTATGGAATTATTTCTCGCAATTGCATCTACTACTTCATCGGAGCTGAGGTTATACGTGCTGAGCTTCTGGGGGTCTACACTTATAACTACCGTTCTGGCGTTGGAACCAAAAGCTGGTGCAGATGATAGTCCGGGAACTGTTGCAAACAAAGGCCTTACCCTGATCAGGGCGAGATCGAACATCTCTTTTAAAGATTTTGTCTTACTACTGAACACCAATTCACCTACCGGCAATGAAGATGCATCAAAACGAATGACTGTAGGAGGTAATGATCCTGGCGGAAAAAATGCCAGCATACGGTTGGTTTGCAATGCTACCTGGGCAGTAGCTTCTGCCATATCTGTATTTTCATAGAAAGTAAGCTTTACATAAGTTAATCCTTGTATATTTTTACTCTCGATATTTTTGATACCATTGATATACAAAAACTGATCCTGCATACGGGTACTGAATATCCCTTCCATTTGTTGCGCACTCATGCCGCCATACTGTTCAATCACATAAATGGTAGGTGCATTCAGTTTTGGAAAAATATCGATCGGTATTGTACGGATAGCTACTATGGAGAACAATAAC
>CAIWKU010000455.1 GCA_903913355.1 uncultured Bacteroidota bacterium
ATGACCTGATACAGCCTACAACAGAATCAAAGCGGCTGCTTAACGACTTAGCGCTATTGATCAGTATTTGTTTATATTCTTCTGAAGCTTGTATCCGATTGGCATTTCCAAAACTGCAATACATCATAAAACCAAGATCATGAGTATCCTTATTGTATTGCTCTTTGGAAAGCAGTTTCAGTATTCTTTCCGCCTCGGTTAACAGTTGGCTATTTTTAGTTTGCTCATATAAATACAATAATGTGCCGGGATAAAAACCACTGCACCACCAACCAGAGTTACTAACCAGCAAAGAATCCGAATTTGCATTATAAGATCTTGGAAAACGATCCGGAGCTAATCGTTTTTGAAATAAAGCATATTGTCTGGCTCCTTCATTGAATCCTTTATCAACCATATTCAATAAGTCAGCAGTAGATGGCGCCTGTCCAAAACAGAATAGGTTTCCATTCAATAGAAATAAAAGAAAAACAAAAATTCTTTTCAATACTATGTTGGGTATTATTAATCGCATCTAATGAGTATTATAAGGTGATATCTTGTTTTCCACCCTTTAGTTTTACGGTTTTACCTCTCCACACAAATTCTCCTGATAAATGTTCCGGTAAAAAAATATGGGCAGTAACCCCCTCTTTTCCTTTTCGTTGCAATGAAACAAAAATACTTCCATCAGGATGCGGCATTGACCCTGTTACTGTAGTTAATTCTCCCATAGCCGGTTCTATTCTTACTGAAGAAAATCCGGGTGCAGAGGGAACAATCCCACAAATCGTAGCTAAGAAATCGTAATTGGGACTGGAACTCCATGCATGACAATCAGAGCGGGTTGGGTCAGGGTTTTCTGCAAAGGTAGTCAGTCCGTTTTCAATCATTCCACGCCATGGGGTGAGTTGCGAATAATACATATCTGCCATCCCTGCTTTTTTTAATGCCCTGTTCAGATAAAAGCGGTAATAGAAAGTAGCCTGACTAAGAGAAGTATCTTTTAATACTTTTTGCATCACGGGTTTCATTTCTGATGGTGATACTGTTCCTGTAAGCACGGCCATAATACTGGCATGTTGACTAAAAGAGTTTTTTAATGGCGTATTGGCCATAACCCCTTTCTTAGCATCAAAGCAAAGTTGATAGGTGCTTTTACTTAGCTGCTCTGCGAGAGTACGATAATGAGCCGCTTCATTTGTTTTTCCATAAAATGTAAATAGTTCTGCAGCCTGCTGAAGGGTATTGACGAATTGTAAAGTGATAATAGATGAATTCCCATCCTCAGCACCATCCGGTGTGCCACCAGGAAAAGAAAGATTCCAATCAACAAAGCTCCACCATTTCATGGGGCCCAGCATTTTTTTGGAAGGATCAATCTTCTTTTCGAACCAATCCAATACTCCGGTAACAGGTATCAGAAAATCTGAAACAAATTTCTGGTCTTTTCTATGCATCCAATAATCATGGATCATGGATACCCAAAATAAAGAGAAAGGAGGAATTACCTGCAACCTGCTACTGGGGTAACGGCCCTGTGTTAATCCTTCTGGAACCCTTGAATGATAAAAATCCAGTATAGCTTTACGCATCAATCTGTCATCGCCTGTAACATATAATGAAATCAGGGATTGTATTCTTGTATCTCCCTCATACTGCAACTGCTCGTAATAGGGACAATCAAAATAGGTTTCCCCGGCACATAGCTGTGCTGTGCGCCATCCGGTTTCCCAAATTTTTTGTAAGGATTCATCATTCGAACTAAAAGAAGACTTGACGATAAAAGGATATCCTGTTGCAATCCCATACAGATCATTGATCACCAGTGGCTG
>CAIWKU010000456.1 GCA_903913355.1 uncultured Bacteroidota bacterium
TCTTAATTTCTTTTAGCCAGGCATCATGCGCTTTTTTTGCAGCAGCAATTGCTTTATCCAAATGATAAAGAGCTGCTTTACGCAAATTGCGGGCTTCCGGATTATCTTCTTCCTCAGCAATATCGCTATGTGCTTTCGTTAAAAGTTCAATAGATTTAAGCAACCTACTGCCATGCTCTTTTACATCTACAGGAACACCAGAATGTATGTTTTTATGGTCATCTAACCCAGCGCGAACAACTTCATTGATAGCCGCATCGGTTTCTGAAATTGCCATATCCTCATCTGCATAAACCTTGGTATCACCGGGTTGATGGTATAAATACCAACGGGCATCACGCAAATCATGTAAAGCATGGATATAAGCCGGGTGTTTTCCAGGCAATACCTGTGCACTGGCATTAGTTGCCAGGAGGATAAAAAATAATTGAATGGCAAAAAAGAATGTAAAACCTGATTTTAATTTCATTTTTTTCGTTTTTTGTTTGTGAAGTAATCCATTGACTAAAAATTTTATACAAGGATTAATCATAGTGAAAATAATTTAATTACCCCCAACCGATTAACCTCTCTTTTGCCTTCTCTAAGGGTAAAATCCGGAGCCTTTAATCATTCATATCTAGGCAAGCATGACCACTGAACAAATTCATAATCAGCACATTTCTAAATCAATATAAATCTAAAATACCTTTTCACGCCAAACGGATTACCCAGTCCATATTCCCCAATTTCCATCAAGGCTATTAGAGACAAAAAATTTAATATTAAAATCGCTTTGAAATCTGAAATTAATTTTAAAAATTACCTGGGAAAGTTTATTGAAATACTATTACAAAACTCAAAATATTATGAAAAAATTAATTTTTTTGGCTATCATCTTTATCAGCATTTCTTGCGCAACTAAATCATTTAGTCAGGATTTTTGTAAATCAAATCCTAAATATTGCAAGTTATTAACCGATACGGGAGGAGTAAAAATGATGCTACTCACATTACCGCCTGGGGCTAAAACAGCTTCTCATACCCATCCGCTTAATATAGGTTATGTTTTAAAGGGAGGGCTTTATAAATGGACCTATACTAATGGAAAAACAGAGTCATTTGATATGAAAGTGGGTGATGAGTTTCATGGAGGATCTGAGCCACCTCATTATTCATGGAATGCGGGTCAGACTACGCTCCAATTTTTATTAATTGAAAAATATAAATAATCGGGTAAATCTGGTTGGTTGACCAAGCTTTTAGTATGTGAGAAAACAGTCAAAGCCTTAATTGAAAACGCAGATACTTGCTACTAATAGCAGTATTTTAATGTTTGAAATCTCCAGATTTTTAAAATTGCTTACCTAAAGTAGCGAATAAGGTTGGTATGCCCCTATCAATCATCACGATATTGTTTACATAAGGGTAAATTGATTGATATAACTTATTAGTTTGAAATATTAGATCTTCAATTGTTTCACCCTCAGGTAATTTATTGCGACATTCAAAAGGAATAGTAACA
>CAIWKU010000457.1 GCA_903913355.1 uncultured Bacteroidota bacterium
ACCATTTGTCGCTTTGCGGGATTAGTTAACCTATTGCAAGCTTTTTCCGCAAGACCTGCATATCCTCGCTAACCTTTTGATCCATTACTTTGGCATATATCTGTGTTGTTTTGATACTGGTATGCCCCATCATCTTTGCCACACTTTCAATAGGTACTCCATTGTTTAAGGTAACAGTAGTAGCAAAAGTATGCCGGGCGATATGAAAAGTCAGCAGCTTATTGATCTTACAGAGCACGGCTATTTCTTTCAGATACGCGTTCAGCTTTTGGTTAGTCATTACCGGCAACAAGGTATCATTGGCGATACATTGCGGATGTTCGTCATAATCCTGAATAATGGACAAGGCCACCGGGAGTACAGGAATCCTTGAAAGTGTATCTGTTTTTTGACGGCTGGTATAAATCCATAGGTCGCCGTCAATGCCTTTGACCAGTTCAGACCGTTTTAGCTTGTGGACATCCACATAGGATAAACCAGTATAGCAGCAGAATAAAAAAATATCCCTTACCACCTGTAACCGTTCTATATCAAATTTCTTTTTTCGCATTCTCAATAATTCATCTTTTGTCAAAACTTCCCTATGTACGGTTTTGATTTTTGGCTTATAATTCAAATAAGGGTCAACCGCCAACCAGCCATTGCCTAAACAGATACGCACGATTTTTCCAAGGTTCTTAATGTATTTGATCGACGAGTTATTGCCGCATTTGCGCACACTTCTCAGGTAGTATTCAAAATCATTCAGAAAGGCGAAATTGACTTTTGATATGGGAATATCAGATATGTTATATTGCAACTTTAAAAAGGCCTTCGTATGCATCAAGCAAGTCTTATATCGCTGTAGGGTACTCTTTTCAAACTCCTGGCCCAAGAGCGATTGCATTTTATCATTATGGTCCTCAAATATGGTAACCAGGGTATGCGCCTTTTCTACTTTGCCTATAAAGCGGTTCTTCAAGGTTTCAGCAGTCACTGTTTCCTCTCCGGTAGACATTACCTGGTGGTGCGCCTGGAGCTTATCCAAATAGGCGTTTAAGACCCGCGCATCTTCTTTAGTACCAATCACACGACCTGCCTGTGCATTCCACCGAATCGGCTCACAAGCTTTCCCGGTAGATACTTCTGCCCGATGACCGTCAACGGTGAAGCGTAAATAAATGACTACTGGCCCGCTTTTGTAGCTTGCCCGCTTTTTTAAATAAAAAAGCAAACTCATGTTTGTTCTCATTAGAAATGATTTAAAAGTGAAACAAAATTGTTCATTTCATCACTTGCAATCAAGATGTTCAATGGTTGAACAGGTTGTAATTCAGATTGTTACAACGTTTCTGGTGAGCATTGGACTTTCTTAAATATGCTCACCGAATTGCTCACCTTTTTATTGGCAAAACATAGATAATTTGGCATATTTAAGAAAACAAAAAAGCCTGTAAACATTTAATTTACAGGCTTTTAGTTGTTTTTGACATCGTTAAAAGCGGAATGGACGGGACTCGAACCCGCGACCCCATGCGTGACAGGCATGTATTCTAACCAGCTGAACTACCACTCCGTTTGGGACTGCAAATATAGGGTTCAATTTTCAATCCACAAATAAAATGTGAAATTGTTAGGCTATGCTGCCTTCCTGCAGTTTTTCGGCGTTCTCCGCAAATTGCAGGGCCTCCATTATTTCAAGCAAACTACCGTTCATTACCTCGGG
>CAIWKU010000458.1 GCA_903913355.1 uncultured Bacteroidota bacterium
GAAGCTACCATGCATGCAATGAAGGATATTTCCGGTCCCGTTGTGGCCATTGCATTGATATTGGCTGCGGTATTTGTACCCGTTGGATTTATACCGGGTATTGTGGGCCGATTATATCAGCAATTTGCCATCACGATTGCGATCTCTGTTTTGATCTCAGCTTTTGTAGCACTTTCTTTAACGCCTGCATTATGCTCGCTGTTTTTAAAACCCATGGATATTAATAAAAAATCAAAAGGACTGAACCAGTTTTTTTACCGGTTCAATCAATGGTTTTTCCGAGTAACCAGTGGCTATTCCAATGGGGTTAAAAAATGTATCAAAGGCGCGCCTTATGTATTGGTATTGCTCGCATGTATCATGGTGGGAACCGGTTTACTATTTAAAAACAAACCATCCGGTTTTATTCCTTCTGAAGATGAGGGCCGTTTATACGTAACGTTTGAATTACCCGAAGCATCTTCAACTACCCGAAGCCTGGAAGTAATGGATTCAGTTATGGCCATATTGAAAACAACACCGGGTATGGCCCATTTTGCAGCATTGGGAAGTTTTAATATTATCAACGGTGCAACCAAATCAAATAGCGGAACCGTATTCACCCAGTTAAAACCCTGGGATGAGCGTAAGGATAAAAGTTTACAGATAACGGCTATGACTGCCTCTTTGCAGAAAAGAATGGCAGCCATCAAAGGAGCCAATGTATTGGTAATCTCTCCACCAGCGATTCAGGGATTGGGACAAACCGGTGGATTCACTTTTGAATTGGAACAGAAAGAAAGTACCGATGATATTAAGCAGTTTGAAAAAACAGTCAATACTTTCACGGCAGAATTAAATAAGCGACCTGAAATTGCCCGGGCATTCTCCTTCTTTACAGCCCGAACCCCTGGATATAAAGTTGACGTGGACAGGGAAAAATGTAAAAAACTAGGCGTATCAATTTCAGATGTATATAATACTATGCAAACCTATCTGGGTAGCAGGTATGTAAATGATTTTACCATTTACGGAAGAAATTTCAGAGTAGTGGCTCAGGCTGATACTATGTTTCGATCCGATATAAAAAATCTAGACCAGTATTATGTAAAAAACCAGGCAGGCACATTATTGCCATTAAGCACAGTGATTACGTATACCACTATGGAAAGTGCACCATTGATTACCCATTATAACCTTTTCCGCACAGCTGAAATCAATGGCGGACCCAAAGAAGGTTTTAGTAGCGGACAGGCTATCCAGGCATTAAGAGAAGTAGCCGAAAAAACACTTCCGGCAGGATATGGGTATGAATTCTCCGGATTGAGCAGGGAAGAAATCAATGCAGGCTCCAGTACCGTATATATTTTCTCCCTGTCCATACTCTTTGTATTCCTATTCCTGGCTGCCCTATATGAAAGCTGGTCAGTACCGTTTTCAGTATTATTTGCTGTACCTACGGGTGCCTTTGGTGCCATCTTAACTTTAACCCTGTTACCAGCACTTACCAATAACGTATATGCCCAAATTGGATTGGTTACCCTGATTGGCCTTGCTGCCAAAAATGCTATCCTGATCGTTGAATTTGCAAAAGAACGTGTGGATACTGGTA
>CAIWKU010000459.1 GCA_903913355.1 uncultured Bacteroidota bacterium
ACTACCCCAGCCCCCCAACACTCCCAATGCCCCATAGGGGCTAGCCCAATGGTTTACACCAGCCGACTGTTCGATCACCCCAAGGGTAGCCCCTATGGGGCATCTATAGTCATAGGCGCTGAGAAGTTACAGAGCGGTTGCCCCTACAGGGCATTGTTCTTTGTGCTGTTGTTGGTCAGGCGACCAACAAGGGCGGTGGAGAGATGTTTAAATCACCCGGCATCCCTGCCCCGTCAGGGGCAAAAGCCCTGTAACTACCCCAGCCCCCAACACTCCCAATGCCCCATAGGGGCTAGCCCAATGGTTTGCACCAGCCGACTGTTCTATCACCCCAAGGGTAGCCCCTATGGGGCATCTATAGTCATAGGCGCTGAGAAGTTACAGAGCGGTTGCCCCTACAGGGCATTGTTCTTTGTAGCTGCGCCATTGTTAGTCCACCAACAATGGATACGAAGAATGATAAACGAATAGAAAATGTTAAATATAAGTTTGGCTAATTAACCGCTAATTGATTTAAGTAAATTGAAAATTATCTATTCCTATGAAATTGCTCTTTACTTTTCTGGGCATTTTTATTTTCGCTTTTGTCATCGCTCAAAAGCGCTATGATTGCATTTTATTTACAAACAAAAGATCCGATTCCGTAAAGCATCGTTTTGTAGGTAGGTTACTGAATCTTACAGACTCCTCTATTACACTTGACTTACACAAAAAAGATACAACTATTTATTGGGGGGATATTTCAACGATTAAGTTTAGAAAGCATAATGATTTTTTAAGAACCATTTTACCCTCTTCTATTTTATCTGCCGGACTTTTAACTGGGGGGATCTTGTATGTTTTTCCTTTTATTACCTATTATATCCCTACGGCCACATTCATGATTGTAGGAACCGCCTATTTTTCAATTGTGTATACCATTCCGATAGGTACCATTTATTATTTTATAAGCCGCAATGAAAAGTTTAGAATCAAAAGCTATCAAAATTATCAGACGCTCAAATTATTTTCAGAAAAATATAAGTTTATGGTAAACGGGCATTCTTATTCATCAGGAAAAAAGAGTTAGAGATCGTATTGTATGCTTGCGATTACTTTGCGCCTTTGTTGGTCGCCTGACCAACATATTCCACATACCTTTTTATTAAAAATTGCTTACCTCTTGCTCATTTTCATAATCGATACTTAGCCTAATGTTTTGTGCTGTTGTTGGTCAGGCGACCAACAAGGGCGGTGGAGAGATGTTTAAATAACCCGGCATCCCTGCCCCGTCAGGGGCAAAAGCCCTGTAACTACCCCAGCCCCCCAACACTCCCAATGCCCCATAGGGGCTAGCCCAATGGTTTACACCAGCCGACTGTTCGATCACCCCAAGGGTAGCCCCTATGGGGCATCTATAGTCATAGGCGCAGAGAAGTTACAGAGCGGTTGCCCCTACAGGGCATTGTTCTTTGTGCTGTTGTTGGTCAGGCGACCAACAAGGGCGGTGATCATTTTTTACCGGCTGCTTTTTTCGTAACTGCTTTTTTTGCAACTACTTTCTTTTTAATTGCTTTCTTAACCGCCTTCTTAGCCACTTTCTTAACCGCCGGCTTTGACTTCGCTTTTGCTTTTGTCGGCGCTTTCGTTTTTAAAGGCGCTTCCGATAATGGATGGTGTGTTTCTTTAATCAATGCATGTGCTTCTGTGCGCGTATGCCCTGCCGGCGCTAATACCAATCCGGTTTTGGATAATGCCTGCCACAATATTTTATTTTGAAACGCAATGGTACCGCCGCCTCTTTTTCTTTGAGAGATCATTCTGTTAATATCACCTACACATACCCAGGGTTCATGTAATGTAATCCCCCATTTGGCATGATCATGCGTTTCCGGCCATGCCCAGTGTAAACCCATAGGGCCCAGGTTAATATATTTTATATCGAATGTTTTATGAATACCATCACTATCGGCAATTGGCGGAATAGGGCCGCGTATCCAGGTGAGATCATCCATATCATCTTTCAATGTGGGCCCCACCAATTCGTTCCAGAAATCTTTATTCCATTCTTTGTTTTTGGCAATCACCTGAAATGGCATACCGGCAGCAGAACTCAGTTGAATCGTATCTGCTGCAGCAGCGGGTTTGGAGGTTTGTGGCTGGGTAAGCAGATACAATGGATCTGATTCAGGTAAATCAGCCTTGTTCGGTAAATAGATTTGAGGCTCCTGGTGACTGGCCATTTGGGTGGCAATCTTTCCGGCTGTAGCTAAATCAAGGGATATACATAAATAGGTTTGGCCGTATTTAGGAGTAGGGTCATTTTTAGCACCTGGTTCCGCAAATTTTGGCCAGGAATGGAGTAGCCAGAAAGCAGATTTTGTTGCGGTATTAAAAGCCAATACACCTTTTGTATGGCCTTTTTCACCATCATCCTTCTTTTTTAAACTGGCCGGCATTTCATCATTGTATAGAATCCATCCGGTGGTGGGTGCAGGATTTTTAAAGTTTTTAAAAACCGAATCGAGTGTTAGATTCAGTGCCCCTTTTCCACCATTTAAGGTATAAGGCGATTTGCTGATCACTCTTTTATGCGGATCAGTATTAGCATCAATTGTTGCATCATAATACACGTATTCATACCCGGTTGCCTTATCCGTTCCCGCACCCGGATTAAGCTGCGGTACTTTGTAAATAAACCACCAATCAACCGGTTTACCATTTTCGTCCAGTGCGGAAATTTTTTGTGCCATGGTTTTTATTTTAGATAGTACGATGATAAAGAATTGCTAGCTAGTATGATTACAATTTAAAGACCAGATCCAAAAAAACTATTTTCTTTAGGTTAATAATTTATAAACTTTAACCATTAAAATAGATTCTATTTAAATAATAGTCAGGTAACAGGTACTCCACAGGTTCAAAATTGGAGTAATTTACTTTTTAAATGACTTATGCTTTATTTTCTGCCCATAGAATACCCATTCCTGAAAACTAGTTTTTCAGAATATTCATTTTAGGTTAGCATACTTAATATTTCCAATTTTTCATGATTAAGCTGATTTTATTTAGTTCTCTTCAATACGGCTAATTTTTTCAGGTTTTGATGACAGAAATTAACTTAAAATCAGCTCTTTATTTTACAACTTTTATAAAATTGAATTAAACTTTCCTGCCTGTGGTGGACAACCAATTATTATATCTAATTTGGTTGATACTTAATAAATGTTTCAAATTTGATCCATTTACATTAAATAAGATTTCTCCCTGGTCAAAATAGTTTAGGGCGTGCGCATTATATTCAGGAGTAATGTCCCGTACAACTCCATTGTCGGAGCAGGTAAATTTAAAGCACACTTCCCAGCCCCCTCTTGATGGAGCGCCAGTTCCATTCGCCTCTCTCCAAAGACCTACCTTGCATAAGATTTCATGATTTGCATTTTCATCCGTCATTACCAATTTTGCAATTGTTCCTGCACCTGCAGGAATTGGCGCATATCCTGAATCTGCACATACAGATCCTGAGTTTGAATCAATACATTGTAACCAGCCTGCATCATTTTTTGAAATGACATTTAAGAAGAATTCCATAATATTAGTTTTATTTTGCCTACTCTATATCCCGTTTTCGGCATTCCGGGTTTATTGAGCAATTATCTTTTGCCCGAAACAAAATTGAAAACATTGTTGGCCTAATTCAACCGTTTTTCTACCTATATGAATCACGTTTTTATACCTTATAACTTCGGTTATACACCTTCTTTAGGGGTTGGATAATAGCATTAATATTTTCAAGAAAATTTTGATATCCACGCCGCGAGAATAATAGTGTTTACATTTTATAATTGAGGGGTAAAATTGCTCAGAAGAAGAAGGATACTAGCTAAAAAATAGAGCAATTACTGGC
>CAIWKU010000460.1 GCA_903913355.1 uncultured Bacteroidota bacterium
AAAATGCTACAAAGCTGAAGTAGTTTTTTAGACTACCTGGTTTTCACAGGAAAATAATTTAGAAGACTTCAGAACAAATAAACTGTTCTTATAATCAACAATTCTCCAAGAGGATATACTTTTATCAGACAGGATTTTATAATCATAGTGGCATAAACCATGTTATTACCGTATAATTAATCTGACAGTACAAAGAAACAAGGAATACCTAAGGTGAAAAATAGTGTGATCTGTAAATTGTACGTAAGGATCGATCCCGTTCTTGTAGTAATCCCCCTATTGAATCCACTTATAACTTGTGGAAACTAAAAAGGAACCACCCTAAAACTGATCAGATAATATTGTTTAAAATAGCATACTTCACAAGGTCTGCATTATTCTGCATATGCATTTTCTCCATAATTCTTGACCGGTAGGTACTAATCGTGTTTACATTCAGGGATAGTATTTCGCCTATGGCAGAAATGCTTTTGCCCATGACAATCATTTTAAAGACTTCAAATTCTCTATCAGATAATTGTTCATGTGGTGATTGGGTATTGTTTTGTTCAATAGAACCTGCCAGCACTTCGGCTACTTCACTGGTAATATATTTTCTTCCGCTTAGAATTTGTTGAACCGCTTTCACCAATTCATAGGGTGCGCTTTCTTTGGTAAGATAGCCGGATGCGCCGGCCTTTAAAGAACGAACGGCATATTGTTCGGGAGCATGCATACTCAGCATGAGTACGGGTGTTTGTGGTGCATGCTCTTTGATTTGCTTTAAAATTTCAATTCCGGAATAGCCAGGCATACTGATATCAGAAATAATAATATCCCATTTTTCATTCAACGCCTTCTTGAGCAGATCTGCAGAATCTGCCACATCATGAATATCCGCAAAAGGAAAAGATTCAACCAGTATTTTACGCAATCCTTCGCGTATCAATGTATGATCATCAGCTATCAATATTCTCATTCGGGTTCTATTTGGGGTAGTGAGTATCCTTATTAACGGTTAGTAAACATGTAAAAGTACGAATTATAAAAATCCAGTACCCTTATTCTGATATTTAATGAGATATCAACAGTTTTTGTCAGGCCTATCCCATCCTCATTTCCCATCCATATTCCATTACCAGCTTTGGCCATCTTGGGCAGCCTGAGTGGTGTGACCTAGGATTGGATAAAAACGGGACTTACTATAAACTGCCAGATACTGCAAATTTTCAGGCAATTTTTACTGGTTCTTGCAAATTTTTTACAAGATATTTTAATTAAAGCATTGATTTAGTGTTATATACACCGTTTTACTGCGTTAAAAACACCGTTTTTTCACCCAATACCGCAAAAAACAGAATAAAATCATTTTTGCTGAATCCTTGCTTAGATTTGCCATTTTATGGAGTTCCTTACTCAGGTTTATCTAACCCATTAATTGACCAGGATTATGACATTTGAAGAATTGGTAAAGAATCATTCCGCAGAAATGATCGAAAAATTAGTGATCAGGGTAGTTAGTGAGGATCCGGTGGAAGTACGTTTTGATTATCTGGAGCAGGATCAATGGTCGGTTATAACCATGCATGAGTATGAGGAAGACAAAGAAATCGCCATCAGACTGCACACGGGTGATTATTATGAACTCTATTTCGGATATTATGATGATGAGGATGAATTTTTTGAGATCCTGCACCCTTTTACAGAAGAAGAGAAAAAGATATTACCGGAAGGACTTAAGAAAATCATGAAGAAAGTATTAGAAGATGAACAGGGGATGCGCATTTCAGGCAATTTTCTTTCCAAATAGCTTTCTGCTTATTGAATCTGCTCCGGCATTTCTCCCACCTACCAAATAAACGGCTTCTTGAGGTATCGGTGATAATCCCGCTACTGTGTGGATATTTTGGCCTGTTATTTACAAATTAGTTGCATAGATAATGTGGAATATTTTTACAATTTATTCACATATAAATTATATATATATTCATTATTATTCAATGCACAGTTCAATGTTACTAAATTGCTACCTTATTATTAAAAAGAGGTTAAATTAAATTATGTGGAAATCTATCATGCTTTGACTTGCCTTAGTTGAATACATTTGCGCAAAATCAAATTGCCAGATTTTAACAACTCATTCTGTTATGATTTTTATAAAGAAAGGGCTTGTTAAAATACTTCGAATGCTTCTGTAAAAGGAATCTGAACAAACAGGTTTTTATTTTAAAATGTAAAATAGTCCAAAATGCTAAAAAAGCTGCTTTATGTACTTACACTATGTATGGGTGTATTTACCACATCGCTAGTTTCCGCACAGGAAACAACGGCCGATATCCAGGGAACCATTACCACGGGTAAGGGGTCACTGGCAGACGCTGTTATCACAGCCATTCACCAGCCTACCGGAACCAAGTATGTAACTACCTCTCGTAAAGATGGTCGTTATAACCTTCCAAGTGTTAAAGTAGGTGGTCCTTACATCATCACTGTTTCCTTTGTTGGTTACAGAGAAGAAAAACAAGAAAACATCATTTTATCTCTGGGTCAGGATTTTAAAGCTGACTTTAGTCTGGTTACTGCTTCTGCATCACTGGGTGACCTGGTAGTGAAATCTGTTAGACAGGATAAACTGTTTAACAATGCACATACTGGTAGCCAGGAGATCATTTCCCGCGACCAGATCGAAAAATTACCTACTATCAACCGCTCATTGCAGGATTTCACTAAACTGGAACCTACTGCCAACGGAACCAGTTTTGGTGGCCGTAGCAACCAGTATAATAATATTACTGTAGGTGGTGCAAACTTTAATAACTCATTTGGTTTATCAGGAACCCTGGGTGGTCAAACCAACTCACAGCCCATCAGTATTGACGCTATTGATCAGATACAGGTTAACGTATCTCCTTATGACGTTAGACAGGGTGGATTTTCTGGAGCGGGTGTAAACTCAGTTGTAAAAAGTGGTACCAACACATTCAGAGGATCTGTGTATACTTATCTGAAAGGTGCCGGCACACAAGGCTATAATGTAGAAAATACCCAAATCGCAAAAACACCTTTAACCTATAGCATTACTGGTGCTTCGTTAGGTGGACCAATCATTAAAGACAAATTGTTCTTTTTTGTAAGCGGTGAAAAAGTAAGACAAACCGTTCCGGCTACCAGTTTTGTTGCATCAGATGCAACTCACACTCCCGGAGGAAACGTTTCTCAGGCAAATGCGGATACTCTTAACAAATTAGCCAGTTTCTTACAAAGCACGTATAATTATAACCCAGGTGCATACCAGGGGTATAATTTTAATACCAATAGTGATAAAGTAACTTTGAAACTGGACTGGACCATCAATAGTAAGAATGCTTTATCTATCAGCTATTTTTACCTGAAGTCTAATGCTGACCAGTTTGCCAGTACCAGCAGACCAGGTTCTGGACAAACCACTGGTGGTCAACCTGGTTTAACTGCCATGCCTTTTTATGGTAGTGGTTATGTAATTAATAACAACTTCAACATTTTCATTGCTGAATTAAATACTCACTTTAGCAGTTCAGCTTCGAATAAATTACAGGTTGGATATACTGCATTAAGAGATTTCCGTTCACCACACTCTTCTTCACCATTCCCATTGGTGGATATCCTGAATAACGGAAATATCTATACTACTTTCGGATCTGAGCCTTATACGTATAATAATATCCTGAATACCGATGTTTATCAGTTTTCTGATGTATTTACTTTGTATAAGGGTTCTCATGAAATCACTTTGGGTACACAGGATTATTATAGAAAATACCAGAATGCTTTCGCTCCTGATTGGTTAGGTGGATACCAGTTTAACTCTCTGCAGGATTTTTATAATAATGTTCCTGCTAAAAACTACTATCTGCAGTATTCAGCATTACCAGGCGGTGCTTTCCCATGGGCTTATGCCGGTTCTACTGAATTAGGTGTATTCGTTCAGGATAAATGGCGCGCTACCAAAAACTTTACATTGACTTATGGACTGCGTTTGGATGAAACTATCTACAAACAATCTTTCCAGGATAACCCACAATTTGACGCACTTCCTTTCGCCAACGGTACTACTTATAACATAGGTAAAGCACCAGGAAATGCAGTGATCGTATCTCCAAGAGTTGGATTTAACTGGGATTTACTTGGCGACAAGAGTCTGCAGTTACGTGGTGGATTGGGTATTTTCTCTGGACCTCCTCCATTTGTATGGATCAGCAACCAGGCAAGTAATAATGGTATCCAGTTTGGATCATTTACCAAAACTGTCGTACCATTCAATGCGAATCCTGCATTCTATGTTCCGTCTAGTGCTGCCGCACTTCCCTCATACAGTACCGCCATTACAGACCCTAATTTCAAATACCCAACTGTGTTGAAATCAAGTATCGCTTTGGATAAGAAATTTGGTGATGGCTGGATAGCTACCTTAGAATATTCTTATGCAAAAGATATCAATGC
>CAIWKU010000461.1 GCA_903913355.1 uncultured Bacteroidota bacterium
ATGGGGTGCTATGATTTGTAAATAAAGATTTTTTCTCGGCCAGCGCCCGCTCAGCCTCTTTTTTCAAGATAGCATATAAAGAACCCTCCAGATTAGATAAAGAACCGATAGGAAGATGGCCGGCTTCTAATAACAGGCAGGTACCCGGTTGTTCTTTCTTTTTATTCTGGAGTGAAAAAAGCGTTACCAGCACCGTATCCCTTCTTTCTGCAACCAGTTTTTTGAGTAATAAAACAGGATTCAATGCATTATCCGTACTAACAGGTTCTATTAATACTTGTATGATACCATTACAACCTAATCCGGTACCTAGTTTTTCGTCATCCTCATCAGTGGTATCATAAGTTATCAGCATGGGTTTTTGCTGTTGCATTACCAGAAGCGCTTTGCGCAAAGCATCTCCCTCTAAACAACCCCCACTGATAGCGCCAGTCAATAAACCATCTTCTGTTACCAGCATACGAGCACCCGGGCGACGATAGGAGGAACCTTCCACGTGCACTACGGTTAATAGTGCCGTTTGTTTTCCTTCCATTACTGCCTTATCAAAAGATCGGATAATTTCCAATATTTCTTTCATGGTTGAATACGGCTATTGAGACACTTACCGTAATGCTTTTACCTGTGCAGGTGTAATCTTGCTGCCTTTATTGCCAAAATTGTTCCTGACAAAACTCAATACGCTTGCAATCTGATCATCAGTCAGATAATCCTGAGCAGGCATGATAGCATTGAATTTAACGCCATTAACTATGATCTCCCCACTCTGTCCTTTCAGAATTATATTGATCGCTTTTTTAGGATCTGTCAGAAACCCGGATTTAATAATCGAAGGATAGGTTCCTTCCAAACCCTTACCATCGGCCATATGACAATTCTGACAATACATAGTATATACCTCATTCGGTTCCTGTAATTTATTTTTTGAGGATATATCATTACTGAATGAATAAGTACAAAGCAGGGTTACTATTCCAAAAATCCCGAACACATATTTTTTAACCATATTGCTTCTAAATATAAAAGATTAAACAAGTTTGGTAAGATCCATCGGAAGTCTCCGTATCCTTTTGCCGGTAGCTGCAAAAACCGCATTAGCCAGTGCAGGTGCTACGGGTGGTAAGCCAGGTTCGCCTACGCCTTTAATTACAGGACCACCATCTGCCAGTATCAATACTTCTACTTTAGGCATTTCATTGATACGAAGCATTTTATTATTCTGGAAATTAGTTTGCATTGATTTACCTTTTTCAAAAACGATCCCATCTTTCACTGCAGCTGTTAGACCCATCACCACGGCGCCTTCCACTTGTGCTTTCACATTATCCGGATTTACAACGGTACCCAGATCTATCACACAATACACTTTTTCCACTTTCACGGATCCATTTGCCTGCCTGGAAACTTCCACCACATGTGCTGCGAGCCCGGCAAAAAATTCATACTGTGCCACCCCTCTGCCCCAACCCTTTGGAAGGGGTTGGTCCCATTTGGAAAATTCTTTTATTTTCAAAAGTACTTTGCGGGCATCCGATTCCTTACTCATCAATTCCAGCCTAAAAGCAAGCGGATCTTTCTTTGCTTGTATGGCCAGCTCATCAATAAAACATTCATGTGCAAAAGCAAGCGTTGAACTTGTAACAGAGCGCCAGGGAGCCAATGGAATATGTGTTTCTGACAATACAAAAGCATTTTTCATATTGGGGAACTCATATTTCTGCTCACTGATACCCTCTACCATTGTTTTATCTACTTTGGTCTTATCATACTTGGCATTTTGGGTTGCACTGATTGAAGGAGAGATCACCTTATGTTGAAATGCCACGACTTTACCATCAGAAGAAAGTGCGCCTTTCATAGCGGAATAGGTCATAGGTCTAAAGGGCCCCATCTGGGTATCATCTTCTCTTGTCCAGATTACTTTTACCGGTTTACCTACGGTCTTAGCTATTCCCGCAGCTTCATTGGCAAAATCCCCCGCAAGTCTTCTGCCAAACCCGCCACCGTTGAATAATACATTTACTTTGATATTTTCAGGGGCAATGCCTTGTGTTTGTGAGATCTCGCGTTTAATAATTGCGGGGCCTTGCGTTGATACCCACACCTCTACTGTATTGGCATCATGCCATTGAACTGTACAGTTCATCGGCTCCATAGGCGAATGTGATACCATGGGTGTTTCATAGAATGCCTCCAGTTTATGACCGGCATCAGCATAAGCTTTATCAAAATCACCAACAGAATGAGCCACCAATCCTTCTTCTTTTGACAGATCGCGCAGAC
>CAIWKU010000462.1 GCA_903913355.1 uncultured Bacteroidota bacterium
ATGTTATTATCATAAATATCAATATCCATAATCAGCCGATTCAGGTAACTGCTTACGCCGGCATTATCAATATATTCACCATAGTTTACCTGTTTTTGTGCCAGTACAAGGGTTTTTGTTTTCTCAGGTTTTTTCCGATAATATTTTTGTGAAAGTGTTTCCTGAAGATATACGGGCAGCAGTGCCTTGCCTTCTACTTTGGTGGTATCCCTGTTTTCAAAAATGAACTGGTAATTTTTCAGCAGTTTAGATTTGGTAATTTTCTCAGATACATTACTGATGGATACTTCCATTTTCTCATACTGCTCATACTGTACATAATCATAATGTTCGGCCCGGTTAATGGGTTTGTTTTCAATAACGCGCCTGATCAGTTCAACGGCAGGATTATTTTTATTTCTGTAGGGTGCTCTTTTATTGGTGCTTACGGTTACATTATTGGTTGCCTTGGGATCGGTTTCCATTTCAATGTTGATCGTTTGCGTGGTACCAGCCACAATCGTTCTCAACACCATTTTATATCCTACATAGGTAATCTGAACAAGGTTACCGGCGTTGCCTGATGAACGTAATATAAAATGCCCCAGACTATCCGTAACCGTTCCACGACCTCCTTTAAAAACCACGCTCACATATTGCAAAGGCTGTTTACTGATCTTATCTGTAACACTCCCTTCCACAACAGTTTGTGCAAGCACGGGAATATAGCCAGCCAGCAGTATTAGTATGATCCAAATCCTTGCTATCGTTTTAGTTTTCCCTCTCATTATCCCTGTTTAAATACAAATCTTTTGTGTAACAGATAATTATAAAAAACACCTACTAACACAGACACGATGATCTTTGATACGATATAACTCGACCCGATATAATTTGTCAAAACAAATACCCCGCCGGCATTCAGCACCAGGTTACCTATCCATACCAGCAGATATTTACCAAACTGAATATGCGCTCTTCCGTGGGTTGATTCAAATACCCATTTTCTCCCCAATAAAAAATTAACCACACCCCCTGAAAATGTGCCGATAAAACTTGCCAGCAGGTACCAGAATTGTAATACTTCTTTCAAAAACACAGTTACTGCAAAATCAACTGCCGTTGCAATAAATGAAGAAGCCTGAGCTTTCAAAAATCTGATCATATGCTATGCATTAACCATATTACCAGGCTTACTAAAATATTTGCATACAATCCGGCCAGTATATCATCCATCATCACACCCCATCCACCCGGCAATAATTCCATTTTCCGGATATACAATGGTTTTACAATATCAAAAAAGCGAAACAGGATCCAGCCAGCCAAACCATATTGCCAGTTTACCGGAATAAACAGTAATGTGATACACATACCGGCTACTTCATCAATCACTATTTTATAACTGTCCTTTCCCCAGATACGTTCCAGTTGATTGCCGGAAAATATACCCACTACGATGATGATGCCTGTAATCAACGGCAAAACCATTCCGCTTACATTTTTACCGATTAGCGATACATACCAGATAATACCGGTTAACAAAGCTGCAATGCTTCCTCCCCCTTTCAGGTAGCCTATTCCCATACAGCTTGCTATCCATTTAAGAGGTTGTATCATACCTATTGAATCGTTTCAAAATAAAAAATCATACATGCTATTCATGAAACCCAGATAAATCCTGCCTATCTCACTTTTTTAATCCGTTCATCATGATCCCCATAATCGCGCCCATTCTTTTCTCCAATTTTCCAAACTTCCCGTCAATAAAAAGATCTCTTTCAATACCATGTAAAGAACTCACCATTACTGCCGGTAAAACGTCCAGCTCTTTTATAATGAGTTCCGTAAACTCACCGTTCGCTACCCCAAATTGCAAAATGGATTTTACCAGTTTTACCTCTCGTAGATGATATTCAGAACTCAGGGTTTTGATACAACGAATACTATCCTGCATTTCACCACTTACAATCTTATACAGGTTTGCTTTTTTTTGTACAGACCTGATCTTGGTTAACGTAAACGCTTTCAGCTTTTCTTCTGCGGTGCAGGCCTTGGTTACTGCCATCGATACATCCGCAAACACTTCTCCCATTTCTTTTAATATCACCGCATCAAATATTTCTTCCTTACTACAGAAATAATAATACAAAGTGCTCTTGCCCTTACCCATGGATTTGGCAATATCTTCCATCGTGGTTTTTTTCAAACCAAATTGGCGGAAAAGAATCTGGGCATGTTCCATGATCTCTTCCCGTATGGTATCGTCTTTGGTAATGATCATAATTTGGACTAAAAACGTATTTCGGTCTAAAATTAAAGGGAATCCGGATAGGGATCCTACCGTTTATCCAATTACCCTTTCCGAGATGCGAAATATTCCATCAATTGGCAGAATGCCTGTACACTTTCCAATGGCAGTGCGTTATACATACTTACCCTTACCCCGCCAACGGTGCGGTAGCCTTTTACACCAATCATTCCTTCCTGTTTACACAGATCGAGGAAAGGGGTTTCCAGGGTCTTGTCGCTGAGGAAGAAGACAGCATTCATTTGACTTCTGTCTTCTTTGGCTACCGTAGGATGAAATACAGGTAGCGAATCCAGTGTATTATATAAAAGAGAAGATTTTGCCAGTGTTCTTTTTTCCATTTCAGCCAGTCCGCCCTCAGCCAGTATCCACCTAAGGGTTAACATACTTACATATACCGCAAATACCGGTGGCGTATTCATCAGCGATCCGGCTTCGATATGTTTTTGGTAATTCATGATGGTGGGGATACTCCGACTGATTTTGCCCAGTATTTCTTTCTTAACCACAACCAGATTAACCCCGGCCGCGCCCATATTTTTTTGAGCACCCGCATAGATCAACGAGAATTTATGAAAATCTACCGGTCTGCTGAAGATATCACTACTCATATCAGCCACCAGGGGCATTGATGTTTCAGGGTACTGATGCCATTGCGTTCCTTCTACCGTATTGTTAGTAGTAATATGCAGGTATTTGGAATGAGCTGGCGTTATAAACTGTTTATCAATATAGGTATATTGCTTATCAGCTGTGCTGGATACTATATTTACATGACCGAATAAAGCAGCTTCTTTGGCCGCCTTACTTCCCCAGATCCCATTATCACAATAAGCTGCTGTATCTTCTGTATCTAACAAATTCATCGGCACCTGCATAAACTGTGTGGTGGCGCCACCATGCAAAAACAAAACTTCATAGTCATCGTTTAGTTGCATCAATTTTTTTACGGATAAAATGGCTTCTTGTAAAACATCCTGAAACCAGGCAGTTCTATGGCCGATTTCCAATATGGATAAACCCGTTCCATTAAAATCGATAATCGCTTTGGAAGCTTCTTCCAGAACAGGTTGTGGCAGAATAGAAGGACCCGAATTAAAATTATGCAGCTTCATAACACTTGCTTGAAACAGCAAAGTAACAGGTTTTGCAGGTAATGAAACAAGGCCTTTTGTTAAATGGGGCTTTCGTTAGGGGTGTTGCATTAATCAACTTCGTGGTGTTCCTTATCATGTATTACAGTTACACCACCCGATACTGCATATTTCATCACATCGGCAGCACTTAGATTAGGTAATAAACGAATCCTTTCTCTAGGAACAATATAGGTAATACCTGAAATAGCATAGGAATGAGGAACATATACCGTTACATGTTCCGGCATTCCGAATTCATGCGCATTTTGCTGGGTAATAAACCCCAGTCTCCATACTTCTGACGCATCTATATTCACCAATACCGGTTTATCAAATTTTTTCTTGTTGCCGGCAAAGGCTTCCAGAAAATCTTTTACGGCAGAATAGATAAACTTAATGCCGGGTGTTTTTTCCAATAATCCATCCAGAAATGAAACCAGCCGATTGACCATGAATAATGAGGAAAACCAGCCAACAAATAATACCAGGGCAATTACGACAATAAAGCCCAAACCGGGTATCCGGTTGAAATTACCCGCAGCATCCTTTTCGAGTAGGTCAGGGGCTAATACATGAACAATATTCGGTAAAATGCTGTCTACAAAATTAAACAGCCCAAAAACCACCCAAAGGGTAATGCCGATAGGCGCCAATACAATCAGCCCCTGGAAAAAATACCTAACCAGTCTTTTCAGGTAACTACGAAGCGTTAAAGGTGGTTTGGGGTCACTCATAGAAGCGAATTGCCTGTAAAATAACTAAGAATTCAGCAATCACGGGGTTAATTTAATCTGCGCAACCCGATGGCAAACCGGTAAAATCAGCCCCCCCTGCCTGATTTTAACCCTCATTTATCCCTCAAAATAACCGCTTAACAAAAAATTCACGCTTAAAATTGAGCGGAAACTTCAGTTACAATTAAAGTTTCCTTAGTTTTACACCCCCTTATATGATTACTTATGGAGCACCAGGAAAGAATTCTTAATAAAGCCCACGAGCTTTTTATGCGCTACGGAATACGTAGTGTGAGCATGGATGAGATTGCCAATCATCTCGGTATGAGCAAAAAAACGATCTATCAGTTTTACGCAGATAAAGACGCTTTGGTAGATGATGTGATAGATATAGAAATCAATTTAAACCAGACAGAATGTTTGGCACATAGGCAAAGAAGTGAGAATGCGATTCATGAAATTTTCATTTCGGTAGATATGGTAGAGGAAATGCTGACCAAAATGAATCCGGCCGTTATCAATGATCTTGAAAAATACCATCCCCGGGCATTCCGGAAATTTACGGAACACAAAAACAAATTTTTGTACACCCTGATCAGGGAAAACCTGGATTGGGGAAAAAAGGAAGAATTGTACCGCGAGGAAATTCAATCCGATATCATCGCCAGGTTTCGCCTCGTATCGGTATTTATTGTTTTCAATCAGGACTTTTTTCCGCTGGGGAAACATAACCTGCCGGCATTAATCATTGAAATCACCGACAACTTTTTATTTGGCCTCGCCACACCAAAAGGTCAAAAATTAATACATAAATACAAGCAACACAGACAAAAAACAATAACCGTATGAACCAACCAGGACTACAAAGAACCCTATTACTAATTTGTTTGTTGGTAACAGGGGGACTGCTCAAAGCACAAAATCTGACACGGCATGAATTTACCGTACAGCAGGCCATTGATTATGCCCGCAAAAACAATGCACAGGTAAAAAATGCATTGCTGAGTGTACAGATTCAGAAACAATCTAATCGGGGAGTAACCGCAGCTGCATTACCCAATATTAGCGGTACCGTGGGCCTTACTGATTATATAGATATTCCTACATCGCTGATTCCGGGAGAAATCTTTGGTCAGCCTGCCGGAACCTATATCCCCGTAAAATTCGGAACCAAGTATAATGGTAGTGCCGGCTTACAATTACAACAGGTATTATTTGATGGCCAGGTATTCGTTGGCTTACAAGCCCGCGCTACTTCTATTGATTACCAGGTTAAAAATGCAGAAATAACCGAGGAAACCATCAAAACCAATATCTATAAAATTTATTACCAGCTGGTAGTAAGTAAAACACAGATAGACCTGCTCGATGCAAATATCGACCGGTTGAAAAAACTGGAACACGATACCAAAGAGTTGTACAAAAATGGTTTTGCAGAAAAACTCGATCTCGATAAAATCAGTGTGCAAATCACCAACCTGCATACCGAAAAAGCAAAAGCACAGAACAATATCAATATTGGTTATCTCGGTTTAAAAACATTACTGGGTATGCCGGTAAAAGATTCCCTGATCTTATTGGATAATATTTCCGAATCACAGATCAAAGATGATTTAACCAAGGATACGGCTTACCAGTACAGCGACAGAAAAGATTTTCAATACCTGGGTTTGGTTAAAAAGCTGAATGAGTATAATATCAAAAGATACCAGCTTAGTTACCTGCCTTCTCTATCATTAACCGGTTCGTATAGTAAAAATGCCCAGCGTAATCAGTTTGATTTTGGCGGAGGTAACTGGTTCACTACTTCTTATATTGGTGTAAACCTCTCAGTGCCCATCTTCAGCGGATTTGCAAAGGATGCGAAAGTAAAACAATCCCGTCTGGAACTGAAGCAAACCGAAAATCAGATTGATCAATTAAGACTTTCTATTGATAATGATGTGGAACAGGCTAAAATCAATTTTTCTTCGGCCATTACTACAATGACCTACCAAAAGAAAAATATGGAACTCGCAGAAACCGTCTATTCCCAAACCCGTAAAAAGTTTGAGATAGGTACCGGCTCTAATACAGAAATTACCGCTGCGCAAACCGATTTAATCACAGCGCAAACCAATTATATCAATGCGCTGTATAGTGCCATCATTGCCAGGATCGATTATTTAAAAGCCATTGGAAAAATCTAACCACTACCAAAACTTAAAATGAATTATATGCAAAAGATCATTCAAATTGTTTTCATCGCTTCAGCTGTTACGCTCGCTTCTTGCGGAGCCAAAACTGAAAACGGTAATACAGCCGTTACTGAAAAGAAAGCGAAACTGGAAGAGTTGAAAAAACAACAGGTAACAATTGTAACCCAAATCAGTGCGCTCGAAAAAGAAATTGCCAAACTGGATCCCGCTTCTGCCAAAGAAGAAAAAGCCAAACTGGTAACTATTCAGCCAATAGCGCCTGAAACATTTACACACTATATCGATCTGCAGGGAAAAGTAGAATCTGAGAATATATCTTATGTTACCCCACGTGGGGCCGGTGGTCAGGTAAAAGAATTGTTTGTAAAACGTGGCGATAATGTTTTAAAAGGACAATTATTATTGAAACTCGATGACGCCATCGCCAGA
>CAIWKU010000463.1 GCA_903913355.1 uncultured Bacteroidota bacterium
ACCATGAAACATCTTTTATCAACTTTTCTTATGCTGTTTGTGTTAGTGGGATTGGGCTCAATGATTAGATTAAATAATGTTTTCGCTTATGTTTCTATTGACTCATATAATTATGTAATGTTTCATCATTGGTTTATTTTATTAGTAATTGCAGGGTTACAATTATTTTTTGTAGCCTATTTTGCTATACACAATCCTTCTTTCTTCAAGTTCAAAGAAAATACGAAAACTGTAGCAAAAGTTATCTTTCTCGTACTAGCATTATTCTTCTTTTTTTTCCTAAATATAGGTTGGGTATTATTTGCAGATTACTTGTTACCCAACAAGAAAATGTTATCGTTAAATGGGGTTGTAATGAATAAGGATGTCAAGCTAGGAGGAAGAGGTGGAAGAACAAAAATATATTTTATTAGTATTACAGATACTATAACTACACAAAACTATTACTTCGAAGTAAAAAAGTATATTTACGATAAGTATAAAAGAAATGAAGTTTTTACAAAAGATTTTACTGTTAGTTATTTAGGGATGATTTATAGAAAAGAGGAGTAACCCTTATAAGACATTAAAGATTTATTACCTGTAAACAAAAGGAAATTTTGGTATTTCATTTTAGCCTAACGTTTATAGTAAATCATCAATCACTCGGATAAACATTTAAACCTCTCTTTTTATTCTGCCGGCCTGTATGTAAGTATTCTCTGTTTATCCCTCATTTTTCCGTTTTTTGCATCACCCTCGTTACTATTTCGTTACTTTTCTATCCCGTTATTTAACTGAAACCCTTGTAAATACAGCAATCAACCCCAACCAGTATTATTACCAATCTCGTAACAAACCCCCTTATATTGCGGGTACTTTTGCAACCATTTATATTCATTGTCAAAAACAGACCTACATATTGCATTGGTTGGTAACCCCAACAGCGGAAAAACTTCGTTGTTCAATGCACTTACGGGCCTGAATCAGAAAGTAGGCAACTTCCCGGGCGTTACGGTTGATAAAAAAACCGGGCATATTCTTTTAGAAAATTCCCTGCCCGCAGAGCTCATCGATTTACCGGGTACCTATAGCTTATATCCCCGCAGGGCCGATGAATGGGTGGCTTATAAAGTATTGATGGGTGCCGACCCGGATATCAAACCGGATATTATATTACTGGTAGCCGATGCCAGTAACCTGAAACGTAACCTGTTGTTCTGTAGCCAGATCATCGATCTGAAAATTCCGGTGGTAATGGCACTTACCATGAACGACCTGGCTGCTAAAAAAGATATCCTGATAGATATCAATGGTCTTCAAACAGAATTGGGTATACCCATTGTAGCCGTTAACCCCAGAAAAAACAAAGGACTGGCCGAGTTGAAGAAAGCTTTGTGGCAGGTAGCCCGTATGAACCCGTTGAAACAGTCACGGGATTTTATGAACACCAAAAAACTGGCGTCTCCTTCCGTTGAAGCTGTTCAAAAGCTATTTCCCCGTTTAAGTGAATACGCCGCCATTCATTACCTGATTAACCATGAACAGTTTCCGCTTTCTGCTGATAAACAGGCGGCAATTGAACAGATTGAGATCGATCATGGCTTTAATCCCACTAAAACACAGGCCGAAGAAGTGGTACAACGTTACACACTGATTCGCCAGGTGATGAAAGACCATGTGGTGGAGCCCGGACCATTAGAGAAAAAATTATTTTCCGAAAAACTCGATAATCTTTTGCTTCACCAAACCTGGGGTTATCTGATCCTGCTTTCGGTGTTGTTCTTATTATTCCAAAGCGTTTTCTGGCTGGCCCGGTTTCCGATGGATTGGATAGAAGCTATTTTTAAAACAACCGGTTCCTGGCTTAACCATTCCCTGCCCGTTGCCTGGTGGAGCGATCTGCTGATTAATGGATTTGTGGCGGGATTGAGTGGGATACTGGTTTTTGTTCCGCAAATCATGATCCTGTTCGGACTGATTACCATGCTGGAAGATACCGGCTATATGGCCCGTATCAGTTTTTTAAGTGATAAGCTCATGCGTAAAGTGGGTTTGAACGGAAAAAGCGTGATGCCCATGATTAGTGGGTTTGCCTGCGCCGTTCCCGCCATTATGAGTGCGCGGAATATTGAAAATAAAAAAGAAAGACTACTTACCATACTCGTTACGCCTTTAATGAGCTGTAGTGCGCGACTTCCGGTGTATACGATTTTGATTTCGCTGGTGATTGACGATAAATATTATTTCGGGTTTTTAAGTCTGCAGGGATTGGTGATGATGGGTCTCTATTTTCTCGGCACTTTTATGGCCCTGGTAGTAAGTTATGTGCTGAAAGGATTTATCAAACTCAAAGAAAAAAGTTTCTTTATTCTGGAGCTACCCGTTTATCGCGCCCCGCGCTGGAAAAATGTAGGTACTACCATGATCCAGAAAGCGAGAATCTTTGTTACCGATGCGGGTAAAGTAATTATGCTGATCAGTTTACTTCTTTGGTTTTTGAGTTCGTATGGACCGGGAAACCGTATGCAGAAAGTAACCGAAAAATATGCCGTGTTGATACAGCAGAATCCTGCTGAGAAAACAGTTTTACAAAAACAACTCTCTTCAGAAAAATTGCAAAATTCTTATGCCGGCATTTTAGGAAAAACGATTGAGCCGGTAATTGCGCCGCTGGGTTATGATTGGAAAATTGGTATTGCGCTGATCACTTCTTTTGCTGCCAGGGAAGTATTTGTGGGTACCATGGCCACTTTATATAGTGTGGAAGAGTCTGATGATTCATCACTGCGTCAAAAAATGCAAGCGGCTACGCATGCGGATGGTAGCAAAGTATATACCTTACCCGCCGCTGTATCGTTGATGATATTTTATGTGTTGGCCATGCAATGTATGAGTACACTGGCCGTAGTAAAAAGGGAAACCCATTCCTGGAAATGGCCTATG
The DNA here is from genome assembly GCA_903913355.1 of uncultured Bacteroidota bacterium. Taxonomy (GTDB): domain Bacteria; phylum Bacteroidota; class Bacteroidia; order Chitinophagales; family Chitinophagaceae; genus Sediminibacterium. Next base: position 2,926 of record CAIWKU010000463.1, read on the forward strand.
TTTCAACTTATTTATATGACGGGATTGGCTTACTTAAGTAGTTTGCTGGTTTTTCAGTTGTTCAAATAGTTGCTTAGCGTTCTTCGCGGTTCATTGTGTTCTTTGCGTTACAGCTTTTAAGTGCTTCACATGTGTAAGATTAGTATTCATTAAAATACTTTTAAAAGCTGTAACGCAAAGTACGCTGCGTACTCGCAAAGGGACCCGC
>CAIWKU010000464.1 GCA_903913355.1 uncultured Bacteroidota bacterium
GCAAATGCGGGATATTGAAAAACTGGAAGGCTATATTGAAAACCCGCTTCCATCAACCGTGTTTGTGGTTAGTTATAAAGAAAAGAAAGTGGATGGGCGTTCCAAACTATCCAAACTATTGAAGCAGAAAGGGGAGATGCTAACTACCAAAAAAATGTACGATAGCCAATTACCTGCCTGGGCAGGGGATATGGTAAACCGTCACGGATTAACCATTACTCAGAAAGCGTTGATGTTATTGGTAGATCATATTGGCAATGATCTGAGTCGTATTCAGAATGAAATTGAAAAACTGGCAGTCAACCTCGGCAAACGGAAAGAAATCACTGAAGATGATATTGAAAACTATATTGGTGTAAGTAAAGAGTTCAATGTTTTTGAATTACAGGCGGCCATCGCACAAAAAAATCTTTCCAAAGCCATTCGTATTATCCAATATTTTGAAGCCAATCCTAAAGCCGCACCTATTCAGATGATATTGCCGGCATTGTATAATTTTTTCAGTAAGGTTTTCATGTTATTCAGTATTCCCAACCCCGATGAAAAATCAGCAGCTACTGCTTTAGGGGTGAATCCCTATTTTGTAAAAGACTATCTGGGGGCTGCCCGTAAATATGATTATGAAGGAGTTGAAAAAATATTGCTCTTATTGCACCAGTACAATCTCAGAAGTGTTGGGGTGCATGATGGAGGCAGCTCGGATGCAGGACTGATGAAAGAAATGGCGGTAAAAATGATGGTATAAAGAACATATCCGATTAGTCAAACAGTCGATCTTCCGCCTCCTCTTTATCTTTTTGTAATTGAATTTTTAATTCAGGCAGTCCGTTAAATTTTACTTCCCCTCTCAAATATGCGTGCACCTGGATCTGAATGGTTTGGCCATAGATATCGGCATCAAAATCAAAGATATTTACTTCGATTACTCTTTTTTTGCCATCAACAGTAGGTCTTACGCCAATATTCATCATGCCTTTGAAAACAGTTGCAATCGAAGGACGGATACCGCTTATGGTAACTGCATATACTCCGTTCCCGGGAATCAGTTTTTCTTCACTGCTGATGTGCAGGTTAGCCGTAGGATATCCGATGGTTCTGCCCAGTTTATTGCCTTCTACCACCAATCCTTCAAAAAAATAGGGATAGCCAAGTAATCCATTGGCCGTATCGATATCGTTGCCGATTAAAGCGTGACGGATTTTTGTGGAACTTACGGACACCTTATTTCGCAGATGTTCTGAAATCTCTTTTACCTGAAACCCTAACTCTTTTCCGTATTGCTCCAATAATGCATAATTACCTTCCCGGCCCTTACCAAACCGGTGATCATAACCAATGATCACCGTATGCGGGTGAAAATATTTGTATAAAAAATCTTTTACATACTGATCTGCTGTCTGGTTAGCAAACAGATGGTTAAAAGGAACTACTACCAAGTGATCAATACCGGCATCTTCCAGTAAAATGATCTTTTCATCCAGTGTGGTTAATAATTTGATATCACCCGGTACAGAAGAAATGATTTTTCGGGGATGTGGATGAAATGTGATGATCACGGTTTCTCCCCCGATAGCTTTTGCCTCCTCTTTCAGCTGGTTAATAATCTGTCTGTGACCCATATGCACCCCGTCAAATGTTCCAATGGTAACAACGGCCTTTGTAAACAGGGGTAATGAGTCTGCTAATTCACGATATACCTTCATAAATGGCCACAAAACTAAGTGATTCCAAGAAAGTGGGAAAGTCCACTTCAAAGAACCTTTCTGAATTGTACATTTGTCAAAAATTAGCGGTCAGCGCATTTACCAATTCCAAAATCCCAAAATGTCTTTATACGCTCAACGAGGGGTATCAGCTCAGAAAGAAGAAGTTCACCAGGCCATCCAGAAACTGGATCAGGGATTGTATCCGAATGCTTTTTGTAAAATTTATCCCGATTCTCTTTGTGGTGACCCGGATTGGGTAAATATTATGCATGCAGACGGGGCCGGCACGAAAAGTATACTGGCTTATTTATACTGGAAAGAAACAGGTGATATTGAAGTATGGAAGGGGATTGCCCAGGATGCAGTGGCCATGAACCTGGATGATCTTTTGTGTGTAGGGGTTACCGACAATTTTTTGTTTTCATCTACCATTGACAGAAATAAATTACTCATTAACGGGGCAGTGCTGGAGGCCGTAATTAACGGAACACAATCTTTTTTTGATCAATTAAAAGGCTTTGGGGTGAATATTCATTTCCTGGGTGGCGAAACCGCTGATGTGGGGGATGTGGTAAGAACGATTGCGGTGAATGGCACCATGACAGCACGATGGCCCAAATCAAAACTGGTTACCAATGAAAAAATAGCACCCGGTGATGTGATAGTTGGTTTTGCGAGTTCCGGACAATGTGCTTACGAAACTGAATATAATAGCGGATTAGGAAGTAACGGACTAACCAGTGCCCGGCATGATGTGCTCAGCAAATATTATGCAACCAAATACCCAGAATCGTTTGAGCCTTTATTGCCTGAAGAAGTGGTATACCTGGGCGGGAGCCTGATGACAGATAGTTTATTGGTAAATGGGAAAGAGTTGAGTGTTGGTAAATTATTATTATCACCCACCAGAACGTATGCTCCATTGTTGAAAGTATTGCTGGATGAACATTTTGACGATATCAATGGATTGATACATTGCAGCGGGGGCGGGCAAACAAAATGTATGAAATACTTACCCGGACCGATGTCTGTAATCAAGGATAATTTGTTTGAGATACCACCCATTTTTGAATTGATACAAAAAAATTCAAAAGCCGATTTCAGGGAAATGTACCAGGTGTTTAACATGGGGCATAGACTGGAAGTATTTACAAATAAAGTGGCTGCTGAGAAAATGATAAAAGTTGCACAATCATTTGGGATGGAAGCCAAAGTTATCGGAAGGGTAGAGCCAGCAGCGAAAGCTTCCCTTATATTAAAGGGTGAATTTGGAGAGTTGAAGTATGAATATTAACACATGGTTCCACCCGGGGCTGTTGTATATTTGAAACAATAGGATGGGAATTTGATAAATCATATAATTTTGCAGTATGTCAGAAGCCGTTGTATCTATCAGTAATGCCAATATTTATCAAGGGGATAGCCTGATTCTTGAAAACGTAAATTTTACGGTTACTAAGGGAGAATTCGTTTACCTGGTTGGAAAAACAGGTACCGGCAAAAGCAGTCTGCTCAAAACTTTATATGGTGAATTGACCCTGCGTGAAGGGGCTGGTTCAGTAGTGGGTTTTGATTTGCTTACAATGGATTGGAAAAAAGTGCCTTTTCTACGTAGGAACCTGGGTGTTGTATTCCAGGATTTTCAGTTGCTGACCGACAGAACAGTTCATGAGAACCTGAAATTTGTTTTAAAAGCAACCGGGTGGAAAGATGAACATTTGATAGAAGAAAAGATTAATGATGTACTGGATAAAGTAGGCTTGCGGAGTAAAGGTTTTAAAATGCCTTTTGAAATGAGTGGCGGGGAACAACAACGGGTAGATATTGCAAGGGCCTTATTGAACTCGCCCAAACTGATTCTGGCAGATGAACCCACTGGTAATCTTGACCCTGAAACCAGTGATGAGATTATGCAATTACTGATGCAGATAGCCAAAGATTACGGAACAAGTGTTATCATGGCCACACATGATTTTATCGTGATTAATCGATATCCTTCCCGTATGCTAAAAACCGAAAACGGGAAAGTAATTGACAGTGCTGCTGTAATGGCCTAAGTTTATTCAAGCAAGACTTTATTGTTGGATATAGATAAACAACTGAAATGGTTGGATTTATTTATTCTCCCCAAATCCAACCAACCTGTTTTTTTGCGTTTGCTTCATTATTAAACATAGCCCCCAATAATTTTTTTCGCAAGTCAATTTCTTCTGAAGTAAATGGCTGGTGATATAATTGTGCAATGATTTCCTGAAAAGCGGTAGCGGTGGTTCCTGTATGACAGGCACTTTCTAGGCCACTACCGGCAATGGTTGCAGGATTTACCACACAATGCCTGCCATTATACAGGGTGTTGATCAATTTTAATTTGATACCGGTAGTTGTATAAGAGGGTAAAACATGGATATGTGCTTTGGCAATAATATCCTGCATTTCTTTTTCAGAAGGGTCCCCAACCAGGCAGGTATGATCCTGGCTATGGGCAAGGGTAGTTAATTTTTCTGAAGGGCCTTTCCCTGCAATCACAAAGGGAACTTTTATTATATGGAATACTTTTTCTAGCAACCAGGTAGCGGCTTTTTCATTTGCTTCAATACTGAGATCACCATGGTATAAGCAATACGATCCCATTCCTTCTATTCCCTGAACTTTCCAGTCAGGGGGCAGGTATACAGGCAGGTGTTCAATGGTTTTACAACCCAGTTCTTTCCGATACACCGTATCATCTTTTTCGGTTACTCCCCAGAAAACAGCTTTTTTAACCATTTTCTTTTCATATGCGTACAGCATCCTGCTCTCCATCCAGTAATACATTTTTTTGATAAGGGAAGAACTGCTTTTACATAGTTCCTGGTAATACTGGAATTCTACATTATGAATCCGTACAAAACATTTTCTGTTTGTAAAACGAGGATCGTTTAATAGATAAGTGCAATGAACCCCCTCCATAAAAATGGGGTAATCATCCTGTAAAAGATTCAATAATAGTGTTTCATTCTTTCTGCTGGAAACAATATAGGGAAGGGTATTGGATATGCCTTTGTGCCCATGGTTTCTTTTATAGTAGACCACAGTTTCACAATATTGATTAAGTATCGGGGCTTCATCTTCCCCTAAAGAAAAACAATGGAGGTGTATTTTCACACCCTGAGCCTGAAGAGCCGGAAGTTTATAGAACAAGTCAAACACCCCGCCATAAGTTACCGGATAGGGTACTGTGAATGATATAATATGCAAATGTTTTTCCACCAATTACAGGTACTTATAAAAATTAACTAAAATCTTTTCCTCCTCTTCCCAGTTCAAGATACTTCTTGCTGCAATACAATTGGTGGCAAGTTCTTGGTATATAACAGTATCGTTAAGCAATTTGTTCAAAGCATGTGCGATCGTATCCTGGTTGCAGTCAGGAATCATGTAGGCAAAGCCATATTGCTCGTTGATAGCTGCATATTCCGGGTAATTCACACAAACCTGTGGTATACCCGCCATCATGTAATCAAAAAAGCGGTTTGCCAGGGAATGGTATTGGTTCAACCCCTCTGGTTCAAATAGTGTGACACCAATAGATGCCTGTGGTGTGAGTGTATGAAGATTTTCGGGACTGATATAACCCCTGAGTTCGATTTTTGAGTCTAGTGTATAATGACTGATCAGTTGCCTGGTTTGTTCGTAAAAATTTCCTTTTCCGCAGATGACCAAGCGGGCATTTATGTGTTGCATGGCAGGGATCAGGGTTTCAAAAGATCTGCCCTGATTGACTGCACCCTGATAAATAATCCATTTTTCTTTTTTTTCCGGGGATGTGTTCGTCATTGGTAAAAGGGTAGGCAGGTTTCGGATAACCGCGTAGGAAACTCCGTACCTTTTTTTGAATTCGTCGGCCAGAAATGAGTTGACGGTATAGCCATTTATAAATTTCGGGACTGCAAATTTTTCAATTTGCAGCCATATTTTTTGAATAAGCGGGCGGGTAATGATTTCTTTTTGTTCTGTAAACAATTCATGCGCGTCGTACACTCTTTTTTTATTTCTTAGCGCAGAAGCAAAATAGACTGCTAAAATTGTATCCAGGTCTATGGCACAGAAAATATCGGCCCGCTGAAATAGTAAACAGCAAAAAAGCCGCAAATTATACTCTGCATAAAAAAGAGAACCCCTATTAAACAGACAGCGGATTCGCTTTTGCTGATAAGCATGGGGTAACAAATCCTGTGAGGAAGAAAGTTTTCTGCCGATGAGTAAAACCTGATAGCCGGATTTGACCATGCTGTTCGCAATCCGATTCATCCGCTGGTCGTAAACCAGATCGTTAATAACTGTAAAAATAATCCTTGGCAAAATGGACTGAATTTGGCTGAAAATATATTTTGAAAATACAGTAATTCTACAGGTTGCGAATCTAATTTAAAGTAAACTAATCTTGCTTAATAATATGATAATCAAAAAATTGAACAAATATTTATACTTTAATAAGGTAAAAAAACCTAATTTCTCCACCTCTTATACACAGGTTTTTATTATGTTCAGAAATTCTACCTCATTTCGTGTATGTTCGCAGGTACTTAAATAGGAGAACGTGAGATTAAAATCATTAGAAATCAAGGGGTTCAAAAGTTTTGCTGATAAAACGGTGGTAAGTTTCGATGAAGGTATAACCGGTATCATCGGACCCAATGGATGTGGGAAAAGTAATATCATCGATAGTATCCGTTGGGTGATAGGTGAACAAAAGATATCTGCTTTGCGTAGTGAAAACCTGGAAGCATTGGTTTTTAACGGAAGTAAAACCAGGAGCGCCAGCGGACTTGCGGAAGTAAGTCTCACATTTGAAAATACCAAAAATCTGCTTCCCACAGAATTTAATACGGTAACCGTTACCCGTCGTTTTTATAAAAATGGGGAAAGCGAATATAGATTGAATGATGTGACCTGTCGGTTAAAAGATATTCATAACCTGTTTCTGGATACAGGTGTTAGCACCGATAGTTATGCCATCATCGAATTGGGGATGGTAGATGATATCATCAAAGACAAAGAGAATAGTCGTAGAAGAATGCTGGAACAGGCTGCGGGTATCACCATTTATAAAACCCGCAAAAAGGAAGCAAAAAATAAACTGGATGCTACCGAACAGGATCTTGCCCGTATTGAGGATTTGTTATTTGAGATCAATAACCAGTTAAAGACGCTTGAAAACCAGGCTAAAAAAGCGGAGAAATTCTTTGAGATCAAAAAAGAATACAAAGAAGTTGCCATTGAATTAGCTAAAGCTGCTTTGGAAGGATTTAATGTTACTTACCGCGATCTGAATGAACAACAGGATCTGGAGATCAATAAAAAAGTACAACTCGAAGCTGAGATCGCTGTTGAAGAAGCCGCTATTGAGCAGGAGAAACTGGGATTTATTGAAAAAGAACGTGCCTTGCAAGGCATGCAACACGAATTCAATGAATACTTACAGGAATTGAGGAGCAAGGAAAATGAAAAGAACCTGGCTACCCAAAAATTACATTACTTAAAGGAAAAAGAAACCAATCTGCGTGAGTTTCTTGAGAAAGCAGAAGGGCAGTTGAAAACGATTGGAGATTCTATCGAATATACACAGTTACAGGTTGGAGAGGAAGAAGCGAACTTGCTGGAATTGCAGGAGAAAGTGGAATCCGGCAGGTTTGAGGTAGAAGATAAACGCCGGAGCTTTGATGAGAAAAGAAGCGGGCTGGATAGTTTGCGTAACCGTTATCAGCAGATACAGCGTAACCAATTTGATGCCGAGAAAAAAGTGGCTGTTGCAGATACCTCTATTCAGAACCTGCAAAGAGCACATGTGCAACTAAGTGATGAAAAGCAAAACCGGGAGCAGCAATTACAACAGTTATTGATTGAGTCTGATGAAAAAGAAGCTACCCTGGCTGCCAAAAGGGTAGATCTGCAGCAATTACAGGAGCATCAGGAAAAGACCAAAGAGCAGATTTTTGAAACCCAGGCACAACTGGAAGTATTAAGAAATGAATTAAACGAAGAAAATCGCAAACTTGATTCCAAGCGTAATGAATATAACCTGCTGAAGAGTCTGATTGATTCGATGGAAGGTTATCCCGAGAGTATTAAATTCCTGCATAAAAACCCGGAATGGAACCATTCCGCACCTATTTTATCGGATATCATTTATGTGAAAGAAGAATTCCGTACCGCGGTAGAAAATGTTCTGGAACCTTATCTGAATTATTATGTAGTCAATAACCTTGAAGAAGGTTTACAGGCAGTTCATTTACTGGATGCACATAAAAAAGGGAAAGCGAATTTTTTCATGCTGGAAAAATTTGCCGATATACGTATCGACACCCACCAGCCTGCAGGAACCATTCGGGCCATGGATGTGATTGAAGTGGATGAACAATACCGCAAACTGGCTGAATACTTATTGGGGAATGTATATATCGCAGAAAACGAAGAAGCCATTGTTAATAGCAATGGTGCTGTAGTATTGGAAAAGCATGGGAAATATGTGAAAGGGAAATACACCCTGACAGGAGGAAGTATCGGTTTATTTGAGGGTAAGAAAATAGGCCGGGCCAAAAACCTGGAAAAATTATTTGAAGAAATTGCTGATCAGGAATCCATTGTGAACCTGCTGAAATCAGATATTCAGGCAAAACACAATGAAGTAATTGCTTTTAACGACCAGTTAAAGGAAAACCTGATTCGTCAAACTGAAAATGAGATCAACCAGCTCACGAACCAGGTATTCGCTGCCAAAAACAGAATCGAGAACCTGCAGATTGCGCAGCAGAATGGGCTACAAAGGATCGAAGAAATAGAACAGCGTATTCAGGATGAGAATGATGCGATAGCCGCTACACGGGAAGAATTCATTGTGTTGAATGAGCAATTGCAACAGACTTCAGAAGAATTAAAATCAGTTGAACAGGATTACCAATTATCAGAACAGGAATACAATTATTCACTGGTACAGTTCAATGAAACCAATCTCCAGTTAACCCGCCAGCAAAGTAAAATCACTACGCTGAAACAGGAATTGGTTTTCAAAGAGAATCAGCTGAATGACCTGCACTTACAAATAGGCACCAATACTGCACAGTTAGCCGAAGCTTCTTCCAATATTGAAGAAAACGAAAAAGCCTTACTGGGATCAGAAGAGTTATTACTGGAAATGCTGCGTAAAAAAGAAGATGAAGAGAAAAAACTAAACGAAGCAGACCAGGCTTATTATAATCTCCGCAATGCGTTACAGGAAAAAGAATCTGAGTTGCGGATGAAAGTGAAGAGCAAGGAAATGATAGATCACCTGGTAACAGAGATCAAAGACAGGCTGAACGAATTGAAACTTCAACTGGCCGGGATGAAGGAAAGACTGAGTGTAGAATTCAAAGTGGCGTTGGATGATATCATTGACCAGGAAAGAACAACAGAAACCAGTCTGGAAGAATTACAGGCATCCTCAGACAGAATGCGTAAGCGTTTGGATAATATGGGAGAAGTAAACCCAACAGCCATTGAAGCGTATACCGAGATGAAGAAACGGTATGAGTTTATTCTGGAACAGAAGAATGACCTGGTATCGGCCAAAGAAAGTTTACTGCAAACCATACAGGAAGTGGAAGCCACTGCCAACCAGCAGTTCCTGGATACGTTTAACCAGGTAAGAGAAAATTTCCAGAAAGTATTCAAGGCTTTGTTTACCGAAGAAGATACTGCAGATATGATATTGGTTAACCCGGAAAACCTGGCTGAAACCGGTATCGAGATCATTGCGAAACCTAAAGGAAAACGTCCTTCTTCCATTACCCAGTTAAGCGGAGGAGAAAAAACCCTTACGGCTACTGCTTTGCTCTTTTCCATTTACCTGATTAAACCTGCTCCATTCTGTATTCTGGATGAGGTAGATGCTCCTTTGGATGATGCCAACGTAGGTAAATTCACACAAATGATTAAGAAATTCAGCGATAACTCTCAATTCATTATTGTAACCCATAACAAACAAACCATGAGTGCCGTGGATGTGATTTATGGAGTTACGATGCAGGAACCGGGAGTGAGTAAGCTGGTGCCGGTTGATTTTAGGAGTCTGGCTAATTAAAAGTATAACCTTTGATATGGCCACTCTCAATAAAAAGTTTGCGGCTTATTATCTGATAATTTTTCTGGCCATTGCAATTTATAGCAATGGCCAGAATCGTTTTGTGCTGGAAGGAACTATAGGAAAATATCCCATCGTGATGCTGGTAAATGAGTTTGAAACAAATTTGGATGTAACCTATTTCTATAAAAAATACCGACACGATATACGACTGAGCGGAGAAAAAAATATTCATGGAATATGTACATTTTCTAAACGGAAAATCGGAAGCAAACCAGAAGGCGATGTGTTGGAAGAATTCAGGATATCCTTGGATAAAAATAATGAATGGAAAGGTACCTGGAGAAATCAAAAAGCTGTTGTCTTGCCGGTTTCGTTGAAAAAGATCAACCCCTTCGACTATCATTTCCAAGAAATTCCGGATATGGATTTTGGAAATCTGGAATCGCAGCTATATACCAAGGCCCGCTTATCAGGTATAGAATTTCATAAAGATAGTATTACTTCCTACGGCATCTACTCCTTGGAATGGGTAACAGAACCCATCACCAAAATAAAATCATTTAGAATTATCAAAGGGTTTTCTGACACATTATTGAAAAAGATCAATAACGTATTAACCCAAAAGCATTTTTTGGACATTGAAAGCTATTATGAATGTGAGGGCAGGGGGGAAAATGATTGCGTATACGAAACTACCATCCATGGGTATTTTATATCGCCTGACTATATCAGTATTCAGAAAAATGTGTTTTGGATTTGCGCTCCGGCACATCCGGGTGAGGGTGATAATAGCTTTACAATAGATGCGATAAAAGGGACAGAAATAAAATACCTTGATGATTTAGCCTGGTTCACGGGCAAAAAGCCACCACCGGTAACAAGTGATGCTTATTTGAATAACTATACAGTTGCCAGAGGAAAGGCCTTGGCAGCTATTCTAACTAAGC
>CAIWKU010000465.1 GCA_903913355.1 uncultured Bacteroidota bacterium
ATCAAAACTCCGAAATTCTGGGTGAGGTTCCTGACCCCAACCACGATAGTCCCTTGTAGGTTTCTGGCTTACACCACCCACTCTAGGACGCCTTTTGGGTACTGCAAAAAGTTAAATTGAGGCAAAGCGCTCCATACCCCAGTTTCGAAAAATGTTCCAGCATTTTTGGCAGTGCATACGACATACGATCCCAGGCTTTGGTACTATCGTGAAATACGATCACAGAACCCGGACGGGTATGGTATAATACATAAGAAAGACAGCCTTCGGGCGAAAGATCGGTATCAAAATCGGCACTTAATACATCCCACATGATGGTTGCGGGATTAGAGTTAGGAGTTGCGGGTAGAAGGGCTTGGGATAACTTTTTTAGTTGTGATCTTTTTATACGGCCATAAGGGGGACGGAAAAGAGGAGAATGAATCAGCGTGGCGGCATTTTGTATATCCGACAGATACACATCATCCTTTACTTTCCAGCCATTCAGATGGTGATAAGTATGATTGCCCACACTATGTCCCGCATCCAGTATATTTTGATATATATCCGGATGAGCCAATACATTTTTTCCAATACAAAAAAAACTGGCTTTTGCCTGAAAACGCGCCAATTGCTCCAATACAAATGGGGTAGCGGTTTCATGCGGACCGTCATCAAATGTCAGGTATATTGTTTTTCCGGGCGATTTGATACGCCATACCAACGAAGGATATAAGGCTCGTAACCACCAGGGAGTTTTGACCAAATACATCAAACAAAGATACCGGAAAGGAATTGGAAACGAGTTACGGGTTAAGCGTTTCAGATTTGGATTAATTCGTAACAGGGTATTCGCAACCCATAAACCATTCCCATTCAAAATCCAAATTGCCCCCATCTTAGTATCTTTGTATTCATATGAGTAAAAAAGTAAGGGTACGTTTTGCCCCCTCGCCTACCGGGGGATTGCATTTGGGTGGAGTAAGAACAGTTTTGTTCAATTACCTGTTTGCCAAGAATCAGGGTGGTGATTTTATTGTAAGAATAGAAGATACCGATCAGGGTCGTTTTGTGGCAGGTGCTGAAGAATATATTTTTAATACACTGAAATGGTGTGGCCTTGAGCCTGATGAAAGTCCCGTTCACGGTGGCCCCTATGCCCCTTATCGCCAAAGCGAACGCAAAGAAAATTATAGGCAATATGCAGAGCAACTGGTGAAAGACGGATATGCTTACTATGCGTTTGATACACCTGCAGAATTGGAAGAAATGCGCAACAGGTTTAAAACACCTGAAAATCCATCTCCTCAATACAACCAGGTATTGAGAGAAAAAATGCGTAATTCCCTTACGCTTGAAAAAGACGAAGTAGCCCGATTACTCAATGAATCGGTTCCTTATGTTGTTCGCATCAAAATGCCATTGAACGAAACCATCAGTTTTACGGATATGATTAGGGGTGAAGTTTCGTTTAACACATCACAGGTAGATGATAAAGTTTTATTGAAAGCAGATGGTATGCCAACCTATCACCTGGCGGTGGTGGTAGATGATTACCTGATGAAAATAACCCATGCTTTTCGTGGTGAAGAATGGCTTCCCTCAGCACCCGTTCACTTACTTGTTTGGAAATACCTGGGTTGGGAAAAAGATATGCCTCAATGGGCACATCTACCACTCATATTAAAGCCGGATGGAAATGGTAAATTAAGTAAACGCGATGGTGACAGGTTAGGGTTCCCGGTTTTTGCCATGGATTGGACCGATCCGAAAACGAATGAAACCACGATCGGCTTTAAAGAAAGAGGTTTTTTACCCGAAGCATTTGTAAACCTGCTCGCCATGTTGGGCTGGAACGATGGTACCGATAAAGAAATTTTTAGTTTACCCGAGCTGATAGAAAAATTTACAATTGAGCGCGTTCATAAAGGAGGCGCCAAATTTGACTATGAAAAAGCGAAATGGTATAACCATGAATGGATAAAGCTCTCAGAAGTAAGTCAATTAGCTGTAGCTGTAAAACAGGCTTTTCTGGATAAACAGATTGCAGTTACAGATGAAGCATTGCTCAAAAAAGTAATAGAGCTGGTTAAAGATCGTTGCACATTATTAGCTGATTTTGTACAACAGGGATCTTTTTTCTTTCAATCACCCGCTTCAATTGATACAGATACGATCAAACCCAAATGGGATGAGAAGAAAAATATGTTCTTTACTGAACTCATCCGGGCCTATGAACTGAGTACCTTATGGGAAACCGCCGACCTGGAAAAGGAATTCAAAGAACTGGCAGCAGCCAACCAATTAAAAACCGGAGAATTGATGTTGCCCTTCCGGATCATGCTGGTGGGTGGAAAATTTGGCCCTGGCGTATTTGATATTGCCGCCACTATCGGCAAACAGGAAACCATCAAACGTATTGCACATACCCTGCAATTACTCCAGTCATCATAAACACTTGTATATTTAAAAGCCGGTAACTATCTTTCTGCAAATAAATAGCATGAAAAACAGTAACCGGCTTTTGTATGCACTGGCGCTGATTAAATTCCTTATTCCCTTCTTTTTACAAAATGCTTACTATGAGCCCCATAGAGATGACCTGCTATACCTGTCTGAGGGAAGTCATATGGCATGGGGGTTTATGGAAGTACCGCCTATGCTATCTGTTTTTGCCTG
>CAIWKU010000466.1 GCA_903913355.1 uncultured Bacteroidota bacterium
AGAACCATATAACACCTTGCTTTTTACATACACTTCATTCTCCGGCGTATTAATATATTTGGGTCCTCTATCTGACTTGCCAATCACCCTTGCTCCAAAACCAATGATCTTGCCTGTATTTCCATGAATCGGGAAAATGATACGGCCACGATAATTGTCTACAAGTTCATCGGTATTTCTTTGACTAACCAAACCCGTTTTTGGAAAAAGTTCTTTATTGAATTGATTGGCAAGTAAGGCCCTGGTAAGGGTATCTTTTGCATCCGGATTATAGCCAACCTGGAACTTCTGTAATATTTCTTCTCGGAATCCCCTCTCTTTTAAATAGGATAGGGCAATATCTCTGCCATTATCTGTATTGAATAACTGATCAGTAAAAAATTTCTGCGCAAACTGATTGATGATGTATAAACTGTCTGCAGTCTGTACCTGTAGTTTTTGTTCCGGACTGGTTTCTGTTTCTTCTACCTCAATATTATATCTTGCCGCCAGCCATTTGAGCGCTTCTACATAATTGTATTTCTCATGCTCCATGATGAAGCCGATTGTATTCCCACTTTTACCACAACCAAAGCATTTATAAATCTCCTTTGCAGGTGAAACTGTAAACGAAGGACTTTTCTCATTATGAAACGGACATAACCCCAAATAATTAGTCCCTCTTTTCTTCAACTTCACAAATTCCCCCACCACATCAATAATATCAATGCGACTGGTAATCTGTTGAATGGTATTGGGAGAGATCATAGCTACGGGTTCAATTTATTTTTTGCTTAGCCATTGGCTGTTGGTTTTTAGTTTTTGGCAAAGTATGGTTTTAAACAAAAAATGAAAAGACTTCTTCAACATATAGCCAACAGCCAATAGCCAACCCCCGCAAATTACACCCCTCATCCTGTCGGTGAAAATTTTATTTCGGTTTATTTGTCAGGGATAAGTATTTTTAAGTATGCTAAAAAAGGAGAGACAGGCCCATATTATTCAACAGATCAATGTACATAATAAGGTTTTATCATCTGACCTGAGTGTACAACTGGATGTTTCGGAGGATACGGTTCGACGAGATTTGCAGGAATTGTCGGAGGAAGGCAAACTCATAAAAGTACATGGTGGGGCATTGTCCAAATCTTTCCATTTTACACTGGAGAGCAGTACAATTTATTCACTTCCTGAGAAAAAGAGTATCGCCTATAAAGCCATGCAATTGATCAAGGATGGGATGATGATTGTGTTATCCGGGGGAACTACTATTCGGGAACTGGTAAAATCATTACCGCCCGACCTGAATGCCACTTTTATTACAGTTAGTGTTCCCATTGCCCTGGAATTGCTTGATCATCCTACCAGTGAAGTGATTTTTTTAGGAAACAAATTATTGAAGAATGCACAGATGTCTGTAGGAGCAGAGGTAGTGGAACGGTTAGGACAGATAAAAGCAGATTTATGCTTTCTGGGAACCAATAGTATTGATGCCAATTTCGGGATAAGTGATCTTGAGTGGGAGATCATTGAAGTAAAACGAGCGATGATCAAATGTGCCCATAAGACAATTTCTTTAGCCATTTCTGAAAAATTAAATACTATTCAGCGTCTACAGGTATGTAAACCTGAGGAAATTAATATGCTGATTACAGAACTTGATGCAGATGATCCTTTACTTGCACCATTTAAGCTGAAAGGACTTACCGTACTCTAATTGCCTTATTGCCATTCCTTGATTTTAAAGATTGATTTTCCGTTATTATCTGTATTGAAAGCTTTTCTGATCATTATCAACATAGTAAATATGTTCATAATATAATTTCTATACGCTTAATTTCTATTGCCTAAATCATCCAAATTGCGTTTTTTTGCGGTTTTTACCAGTATAGAATCTATATTCGTCGATTTCTGCAGAAATGTGATAAAATAAATTCGGTAGTCTGCAATACAAATTTTAACATTGCTTTATCATTGAAGCATTAATTAATTTTTAATTTTTTATGCGGGTTTATGCGTAAAAAAAAATGTTAAAGCATGCAATGTTTTGCAGGGTTGGCTTGTCCTAACAAAACAGAAGGCCCTTGCTTCAACCAGAACCAGTTCAAAACGAAAAAGAAACCAAAACTATCGTTATGCGAAAAATCGTTCCCATGATGAAAGTGGTAGTATTACTGCTTTTCATTTTTTCACTGCCATCCTACGGGCAAAGTCAAACAGTATCCGGAACCATTCAGGATGCTGATAAAAAAACACCACTGGCTGGTGTAACCGTAAAAGTTACGGGTACTAGCATTACCAGTCAAACCAATGAAAAAGGAGCTTTTACTATCAAAGCTTCGAAAACACAGACACTAACAATCAGTTCGGTTGGTTTTGAAACCAAAACCGTTTCCGTTGGATCGGGTCCGATAACCATTCTCTTAAAGGCGACTGTTGCAGAATTGGATGAAGTAGTTGTTGCGATGGATCTGAAAAGAAAACCCCGCGAATTGGGCTATTCTGTGCAGAAAGTAAGTGGAAAAGAAATTACTGAAACACAACGCGAAAACTTTGTAACCAGCCTACAGGGTAGGGTATCGGGATTAACCGTTACACCAACCAGTGGTGCTGCAGGTTCTTCTGCCGGTATCGTATTAAGGGGGTTCAATACTCTTTCCGGTAATAACCAGCCCTTATTTATTGTGGATGGTATTATCATCGATAATCAGACACTGAATCAGAACTCACAGGGTGGAACAGGTATTGGTCTTGCATCAGATTTGCCAAACAGAAGTAACGATTATACCAATCGTATCGCCGATATTAATCCCAATGATATTGAAGGGGTAACTGTTCTGAAAGGACCAGAAGCCACTGCATTATATGGTAGCCAGGCAAGTTCAGGTGCTATCGTTATTACAACTAAAAAAGCAAAATCTACAGGAGGAAAAATCCTTGTAACCTACGATGATAATTTCCGTATGCAGAAGATTAATCGTTTTGCTGCTTTGGATAATACCTATGCTCCTGGATTAAATGCAGTTCCAACGCTACCCCCTCTTTCTGGAGGTGCTGCTTTTACTGCTTTCGGACCGGCTTTACCTGCCGATTCAAAAAAATATGATAACCTGCATAAGTTTTTCAGAACTGGTTTATCTCAGACACATAATATAGGTATGGAATTCGGTGGAAAGAATTATGGGTTCCGCTTTTCCGGTCAATATTTTGATGACCAGGGCGCTGTTCCTTTCAATAGTTACACCAAATACAATTTCAGGTTATCGAATAACACCAAAATCGGAAAATACATAGATATCAATCCGTCTATTGCATTTACCAATGCAAATAATGTAAAACCTATTAAAGGAGTTTCCGGTTATTTACTGGATTTATATGCATGGCCTGTTACCAATGATATAACCAATTACCAGGATCCAAAAGGAAATAAACGCCTTTTGTATGCATCGGCTTATAACTCCGAATATGATAATCCTTTATGGAGCGCAAAAAACAATACTTCTGGAGATAAAACCAATCGTATTGTATCTACTTTAGGAATCAATATCAATCCTTTCAACTGGTTAACTTTATCCGGCAGATTTGGATATGATACGTATAAGACCAATGGTTATATGTTAACCAGTCCTGAATCTTATTTATTAACTGCAGCTACTGGTGGTCAGCTAGATAATTATTACAGAACCTATAAAGGATATAACCATACTATCACCGCTACTGCACATAAAAACATTGGTAATTTTACTACCCGTTTATTAGTAGGTACTATGTGGCAGGATCTGGAAACAGAACAGTTTGGTCTGGTGGGAACCCACCTGATTGATTCTTCCAGAACTGATAGTAGTAATACATTGGCCAGCACCAGAACCCGTTTATTGAGAAACGTGTATGGTTTGCCTAACGTAAGTATTTTACGCGAAATGGCTTATTTCGGTGAAGTATCTGTAGGGTACAAGAATGTTGTTTTCCTTACCTATTCTCACCGGTTTGAAAGTGCATCACCTCTCCCTGCCCAAAATAGGAACTATAATTATCCAGGTGCCAGCTTAAGTGTGATTGTTTCTGATATCTTCCCAGCTATCAAAAAAGGGAATTTCCTGAATTATGCTAAGCTAAGGGCTTCATTAGCGAATACCGCAAGATTGAACGATCCATATTCTAATCAGGCTGTATTTGTAAATAACCAGTTTAGCTCTGCTATACCTTCCTATTCTTATGGGTACACAAATGCCAACCCCAACCTGGGGCCTGAAAGCCAACAGACTTATGAAATAGGTACAGAATTAAAATTTCTAAACAACCGGATTTCATTGGAAGCAGCTTATTACAATACACTTTGCTTAAACCAGATCAGTCAGGGATATCGCGCCAGTTATGCGACTGGTTTTATCCTGAATACCGGAAACGTTTCTTCTTTACGTAACCAGGGTTTTGAACTGGCTTTGGATATTACACCGATTAGAAAGAAAGATTTTGACTGGAATATCCGTTTCAATTTCAACCATATGTGGAGCAAGGTATTGACCCTGCCTGCAGCTATCGGTATCAATAATGACTATTACAACTCTGATACCTACCTTTCTGGTAATGTGAGAGGTGGACTGGTAAGAGGTCATTCAACCGGTACCATTACCGGTTTCGGATACCTCAGAAACAATGCTGGTCAGATTCTAATCAATCCTTCTACCGGTCTGGCTGTTGTTGATCAAAATAACTATGTAAGAGGTGACAGAACACCGGCCTTTACATTGGGAACACTGAATTCATTCCGATACAAAAACTGGACACTGAGTTTCTTATGGGATCTGAAAGTAGGCGGGGATATTTATAATGGTACTGATTACTACCTCACAACTTTGGGAAGAAGTACTCGCACTTCCAACAGACAAACGCCGATTGTTGTGAAAGGAGTTTTGAATGATGGATTCCAGAATAGTGCCAACCCAACCAAAAATACCATCGTAATCAATCCTTATTATAACAGCAATTACTATACTACATTACCTGATGAAGAATTTATTCAGCATAATGTAAACTGGCTGAGATTAAGAGATATTACTTTGAATTATATGTTGCCTGAAAGAATTACTAGGAAAGTAAGAGGACTTAGATCAATGAGTTTCTTCTTAACTGCCAATGACCTGGTATTGATCACGAATTATCAAGGTGCAGATCCTGCTGTAAATGCAAACAATCCAGGAACCAGTGGTGTAGGAGCATATGGGTTTGACTACGGTAGCACACCTACTCCTGTCAGCATGAGCTTTGGCTTACGTGCCGGATTTTAATTGATAAACTGTGAATGATAAAACGTCTAAAAAAAAATGTATGAAAAATAAATTCTTTAATTCAATCCTTCTTGCCGGAGTAACCAGTCTGCTTTTTATGGTATCCTGCTCAAAAAAGATTGATGATGCATATCTTAACCCCAACGCACAGGTAATCGAGCCGATCGAAAGTATCTTACCGAGTGTGATTGGTGGATTTTCTGCTTATTATTCTTCTGCCGGTACCGGTTACGGTCTGCAGAATGATGGTATCCTTCTCGGTCGTTATATTCAATACTGGGGTTCAACTTCTGCCGCAGAATTATATGGCGAAATGGGAGGTACCGGTGCCAGTGATAATACAGGGTCCGTTTGGGCAGCCGTTTATTATGGTCACGGACAGAATGTAAATAAAATCATTCTCTGGGGTAGCCAGCAGCAAAAATGGGATTATGTGGGTGTTGCCTGGGCTATCAGGGCATGGGGTTGGTTACAATTAACCAACCAATATGGTGATGCTATTTTGAAAGAAGCATTCAATACCAGTTTACAGCAGTTTCATTATGATACACAGCCTGAATTCTATGATAGTTGTCGTGCTATCTGCTTCCGGGCTTTAAGCTTCCTGAACAGAACTGATGGAAATGTGAGCCCTGCTAACCTGGCTATCGGGGATGCTTACTTTTATAACGGAGATGTAAGCAAATGGAAAAAGTTCGTGTATGCGATCCTGGCCCGTTCTTATAATGATCTGACCAATAAAGCCATTTATACCAGTAACGGATATGCCGATTCTGCTATTAAATATGCAAATCTGGCTATGACAAGTAATGCGGATAATGCGACATGTAAATTTGCGGGAGGAAATACCTCTGCTTTAAACAGTTATTATGGTCCGTTCAGAGGAAACGTAGGAACCATCAGACAAGCTGCTTATATATGTAACCTGATGACCGGTTTAAATAGCGCTTTCCCAGGTGTTACTGATCCAAGAGCTCCGTATATGTTGCGTGAAAATACCAATGGAACCTATAAAGGATTTACGCCCTGGTTAGGCTCTGCCGGTTTGGTAACCAATGATTACCCGCAAAATTTCTGGGGTAATGCCACGGCAACTTCTACCGCAGCCCCTGCAGTAGATAATAGCCGTTATGTTTTCCAGAATACTGGTGAATATCCTATGATGACGGCTTCTGAAATGCAGTTTATTCTTGCGGAATCCTATCTGCGGAAAGGAAATAATGCAGCTGCTTTGACAGCCTATACCAATGCAATCAGCTTGAATTTTGATATGCTTACTACAAAGTATACGAATAATATTCCTGTAGCCGGTGTAATTACACCCGCTTCAAAAGCTGCATACCTTGCTAATCCAATTATTGTTCCTCCAGCAAGTTCCTTAACCCTTACCGATATTATGTTGCAGAAATACATTGCACTATATGGATGGGGTGTTCATGAAACCTGGACAGATATGCGGAGATACCATTATACAGATCTGGATCCT
>CAIWKU010000467.1 GCA_903913355.1 uncultured Bacteroidota bacterium
CGGATTCAATGCCCGGCATTGGTTTTACTGGAGTCTTATTTCGTAAATATTAAAGCGGCTATTACCGAGCAATTTAAAAATGCAACAACAGTTGATATGCGTTTTGCAACAAAAGGGTTACATTTTATCATGTATGATGACAAAGATTGGTACGAAACACAGTTAAAAAGTTTTATTAGCTTCTAAGATGGATATCCAATTCGAAGAAATATATGCCACCTATTGGCAAAAGATTTATCGTCTTTGTCTGGCTTATGTAAATGATGCCGATTGGGCCAAGGATATTGCACAGGATACGTTTATCACCGTTTGGCAACAGTTACCCAAATTCAGGAATGAATCAGGGATAGGTACCTGGATCTTTAGAATTGCTTCTAACCATTGTCTTCGCCAGGTAGAAAGAAATAAAAGAATACCCAGATCAGATGTACAGACAGAAATTCCTGACACCAGTGAGCCCTCCATAGAAGATAAAACCACTTTTCTCTACCAATGTATTGCGGAGCTGGCCGAAACAGACCGATTAATCATTTCTCTGGAACTGGAAGATATTAAACAGGCAGAAATAGCCCAGATTGTAGGCATCTCGGAAGCCAATACACGAGTGCGTATTCACAGGATCAAAGAGAAATTAACTCAAAAATTTACTCGATATGAACAGTAATATAGACCTGAAAGAATTATGGGCGAAACAGGAAACCGGTATTCCGGATACAAAGGATCTGGTTAAAAGAGTAGCTTCTTTTAAGAGAGCTCATTTGAAACAAGTGATTTACGCCAATATTCTATTGCTGCTGGTTGCTGTATTCATTGTTTTGGTATGGTATTATTTTCAGCCGGAATACATCACTACCAAATCCGGAATCGTATTGATTATATTAGCCATTCTCGCTTATTTGTTTTCTTATAACCAGTCCATTCCTCTATTATTAAAAAGCAGTTATGAAATGAGCAGTGCTGATTACCTGCAACAATTATTATCCCTGAAAAGAAAACAGCAATTCTTAGAAGGTATTATGACAAACCTTTATTTTATTTTGCTATCCACGGGTCTATTTCTGTATATGATCGAATATACTATGCGTATGAAATTACCGCTGGGTATATTTTGTTATGGCATAACAGCCGGTTGGATTGCTTTTAATTGGTTTTATATCAAGCCAAAAACCATTCGCAAGCAAAGAGAAAAAATTGATGGGTTGATCAACAAGTTTCATTTATTAACTGAACAGTTAACTGAAAAAAAATAAATCAGTACACCCTGTTTTGGAATATCTTTAGTAAAAGAAATACTATGAAAAAATACTTACTCATTCTCTGCGTTTTTTCAATATCCCTTTCTGGAATAAAGGCCCAAAAACCCAATTCTTCCGACGAAGAAAAAATTCATGGAGCTGTGTTAGGTGTTTTCGACGGACTGGCTACACTTAGTATCGCAACCGTAAAAAGCTTTTGTACCCCTACTTGTATTATTCTGGAAAGTGGTAAGATCTGGAATTTGGATACCATCGATTTAAAAATGAAATCATTACCCGCAAAGCCCGGTTTATATACCCGTGTTAACCACCTGGATTTCCTGGATTCCAAAATCAATGGAGATTGCGCATGGATATATTATGCCAACCAGGCCGTCATCACCATGGGTGGTAAAACCAGTGTCGTAAGATGGTTAGAAAGCGCCTTTTTAAAGAAGGAAAAGAACGAATGGAAAATTCAATTGCTTCATTCAACAGAACTGGATCGCATTTTCAGATAAATTGACTTTCTATAATTCCTCTTCTCTCTCCAGTAATAAAATAGCCGACTGCGGAGCAATAAAGTATTTTTCTCCTTCATACATCACTTCTGTAGCGGCACTTACCAGAAAAATAGCCAGATCCCCTTCTTTTGCCTGAAGAGGCAGGTACTTGATATTTTCCTCCTGTTGTTTCCAGGATTCTTCCTCAACAGCCATGGGTATGGCATAACCCGGACCCGTCTTAATGATATGGCCCTGTTGTACCTTCTCTTTTTCCTGCACCCCGGGAGGCAAGTATAAACCACTGGCAGTCTGGGCATCAGGCCGGGTTGGGCGTATCAATACCCTGTCCCCAATCACAATCAGCTTTTTGAACTTATTATCCGATGTTAGTAGCATAATTCTATCAATAAATATTCTGCAAAATAAACCAAAGTTTTTTACCCTTTTTGAATTACCTTATACCTTAGAAATCAATGAAAACGGCTTGTCAAAAAGCAGTCCAGCATGGATTGCCTGCTGATTACCGACGACCTTTTTAACAAAAGATTGCGCCAATGGGAATTGAATTGGCATAGTTTTATCTTTATTTCACGTTAAATATAGAACACCATGGAAGACAAAAAAAGTAAAATCCTATTGTGCGAAGACGATACAAATCTTGGGATGGTTTTAAAAAATTACCTGGAACTGAACGACTATGAAATTACACTGGAAAGAGATGGCCGCTTGGGTCTGGCTGCTTTTCAACGTGAGAAATTTGATATCTGTCTGTTAGATGTCATGATGCCCAATATGGACGGATTTACACTAGCCGAAGAAATTCGCGATGTAGACCCTGATATACCCTTGTTTTTCCTGAGTGCCAAAACCATGAAAGAGGATATCATCCAGGGATATAAACTGGGTGCGGATGATTATATTACCAAACCATTTGACAGCGAAGTGCTTTTATTGAAAATAAAAGCGATCCTGAAACGTAACGAAGAAGAAAACAGGATAAGCGATAATATTGAGTTTGATTTGGGCAGATACCATTTTAACCCCAAACTGCGTGAGCTGAAACATGATGATCATACACAAACCTTGTCTCCCAAAGAGAATGAGTTACTGAAAATGCTGGCTGAGCATAAAAATGATTTATTACCCAGAGAGCGTGCATTGAAAAAAATATGGGGTAGCGATACCTATTTCAACGGTCGTAGTATGGATGTATATATTGCCAAACTGCGTAAATACCTGAAAGACGATACCAATATTGAGATCGTGAATATCCATGGAAATGGATTTAGATTGGTGGCGCCTTAGTCTTTTTTAAATATTTTTTCACTGCAGGGGTTTATTACTCTGCGGTGAAAAAATTAGCTAAACAACCCCGTCTGCAAACCTGTATTCGGTGCATTCTTCCCTAGATGATTATAGGCTTTTAAAGTTACTTCACGTCCGCGTGGCGTTCTTTGTAAAAATCCTTCCTGTATTAAAAAAGGTTCATACACTTCTTCTATCGTCCCGGCTTCTTCACCAACGGCAGTAGCAATGGTGGTTAATCCCACAGGACCGCCTTTGAATTTATCAATGATGGCAGCCAGGATCCGGTTATCCATTTCATCCAGGCCATGCTCATCTACATTCAATGCTTTTAATGAATGCTGGGTAATACCAATATCTATTTTACCATCATTCAACACCTGCGCAAAATCGCGTACCCTTCTTAATAAGCTATTGGCAATACGGGGAGTACCACGACTGCGCCGGGCAATTTCAAAAGAGGCTTCTTTGGTAATGGCTGTTTGTAAAATAGCGGCACTGCGCTCTATAATTTTTTGCAATACATCTGCATGATAATATTCCAGGCGCGATTTGATTCCAAACCTCGATAATAAAGGAGCCGTTAATAAACCACTACGCGTAGTGGCACCTACCAGGGTAAAGGGATTCAGGTTAATTTGAATACTGCGGGCATTCGGACCAGTATCAATCATGATATCGATCCTGAAATCTTCCATAGCTGCGTAGAGATATTCTTCTACTACCGTACTTAACCGATGTATTTCATCAATAAACAAAACATCATTTGGCTGGAGATTGGTAAGCAATCCGGCCAGATCGCCTGGTTTCTCAATCACCGGTCCGGAAGTTTCTTTGATACTTACGCCTAATTCATTGGCAACAATACGGCTCAAAGTAGTTTTACCCAATCCCGGCGGACCATGAAATAAAATATGATCCAACGCCTCTCCGCGAAGCTTGGCCGCTTTGATAAAAATCAGTAGGTTTTCGATCAACTGGGGCTGACCCGAGAAATCATCGATCTCACGGGGGCGGATCGTATTTTCAAACTCCTTATCGGCGGAGTGCGTGTTTTCAGGCTGACTGTTTAGGTTCACATTTGACATACTATTCAAAACTACAAAATAGTATTCATCATACCTTTACTGAAAACAAACACATGGCGGCAAAATCTGCTTTGCTTCTCGGAGCTACCGGCTTAACCGGTGGCTGTTTACTGGATCTATTATTGCAATCGGATGAATATGATACCATATTCATCTATGTAAGAAAGCCTACTGGTATTGTGCATACTAAGCTGCGGGAAAAGATCATTGACTATGATACCATTACCGAAGCCGTAGAGGCAGAGGATGTTTTTTGCTGCCTGGGCACCACAATTAAAAAAGCCAAAACCCAGGAGGCTTTCAAGAAAGTAGATCTTATTTATCCGGTCAGCATTGCCGAAATACAATTCAAAGCAGGTTCTAAAAGATATTTAGTAGTGAGTGCTATGGGCGCTTCTGTGAGCTCTTCGATATTTTATAGTCGAGTGAAAGGTGAGATGGAATCGCAGTTACAGCAAATCGGATATTCCTGTTTAGGCATTTTCAGACCTTCTTTTATTACCGGTAATCGAACGGAAAAAAGAATGGGTGAGTCCATCGGAATTATCCTTTTCAGCTTGATCAGCCCGTTCTTAGTAGGGCCCTTAAGAAAATACAGATCGGTTGCTGCTTCCGCCATAGCCAAAGCCATGCTGCACCTGTCCAATTCAGGCAAAACCGGCAATTATATCCTACTGTCTGACCAGATCAAAACATTTGAATAAAATATATTTGTATATACAAATGAAATCTCCTTATCTTTGTTCCCTGGATGAAAACCTCTGAAAGCAAATATTGTAACTGTCTTTATTTTACGGCCAATGCCCTGGCCCGGAAAGTAGAGAAACTGGCCAATGAAACCTGGAAGCAAACCCAACTCTCGCCCAGTCATGCCTATTTATTGCTATTGGCACTGGAAGAGCCTGGCATTCAGGCTGGAATGATCGCAGAACAATTACAGCTTTCCCCAAGTACCATTACCCGTTTATTGGAAAAATTGGAAGAAAAAAAACTGGTAATCAGAAATATGGAAGGCAAACAAACCAATGTATATCCTACCAAACAGGCAAGGGAAATGAAAGGGCTTTTACAGCAATGCGTAAAAGAATTTTATCAAAAATATGTTGAGATACTGGGAGTGGAAGAAAGCAAACAATTCATCAAAAACATGAACCGGGTAGCCGATAAACTGGAGGTATAAAATTTTTTGTTTAATCATTTGTATATACAAATAACAATTACTTAACATAAACTCAAACAACATGCAGTATGTAATCACCGGAGCAGCCGGTAACATTTCGAAACCTTTGGTTTTATCCCTTTTACAATCAGGTCATCAGGTAACCGTGATCAGTCGTAATGAATCAAATATCAAAGAACTTGCAGATGCAGGCGCAAAAGCCGCAATTGGTTCTTTGGAAGATCTTGATTTTCTGATCAAAACATTTACAGGGGCAGATGCCGTATATACAATGGTTCCTCCTAATCATCATCCTTCCGACTGGAAAGCATTTATTGGCGGTATTGGTGAGAATTACGCAAAAGCAATCAAAGCTACCGGCGTTAAATATGTGGTGAACTTAAGTAGTATTGGCGCACATATGGAAGAGGGTTGTGGACCTGTAAGTGGATTATTCAGAGCCGAAAAAGCTTTGAGCACTTTAACGGATGTACATATCCTTCACTTGCGTCCAGGCTATTTCTATCCCAATCTGTTTGCGAACCTGGGACTGATCAAAGCCATGGGCATTATGGGTAGTAATTTCAGTGCAGCAGAAGGAAAATTTGTGATTGTTGATCCAACAGATATAGCTGCCGTAGCTGCCAAAGCCTTAACGGAACTTTCATTTACCGGCCATAGCATACAATATATTGCCAGTGATGAAGTATCCAGTCAGCAAATCGCTTCAGCCATCGGTCAGGCGATTGGTAAACCTGAACTTGCCTGGGTTGAATTCACGGACGAACAGGCTTTGGGCGGAATGTTACAGGCAGGCTTACCGGAAGAAGTAGCTAAGAACTATGTAGAAATGGGTGGTGCTTTGAGAAGTGGTAAAATGTCGGAAGATTATTGGAAACATCGTCCTACTACATTAGGCAAAGTGAAACTGGCAGATTTTGCAAAAGTATTTGCGGCAGTATATCATGCCTCATAGTAACTATAGAATAAAAATTGAAATATATGTATACAAAATCTCTTAAGATAGGCGTACTCGGCTCCGGTATTGTGGGCCGTGTTTTGGGCGCTGCATTTGCAAAAGAAGGTCACCCTGTAATGTTAGGCTCGCGAAATACAGCCAAACATGAAATACTTGATTGGGTGGAAGAAAACCCGGGGGTTATTACCGGAAGTTTTGCGAATACAGCTGCCTATGCAGATATCATTGTAATTGCCACCAAGGGTATTGTAACCCTGGAAGCGATTGGCCTGGCAGGTGTTGACAATTTCACAGGTAAAACCGTGATTGATACCACCAATCCGATCTCTCTCTCGGCTCCGGTAAATGGTGTACTGCCTTATTTCACCGATTATAACAGTTCACTTCTTGAAAAAATTCAGGCAGCATTACCCAAGGCCAATATTGTAAAAGCATTCAGTTGTGTAGGAAATGCACTCATGTATAAACCGTACTTCGATGAAGGAAAACCCAGTATGTTTATCGCAGGAAATAATGAAGACGCTAAAAAAGTAGTCACCTCTATATTAACTGCATTTGGGTGGGATACGGAAGATATGGGGAAAGCAGAAGCTGCCCGTGCTATTGAACCGCTTTGTATTCTTTGGTGCTTACCCGGTTTTACCCGTAACGAGTGGACACATGCTTTCAAATTATTGAAAAGTTAATTCACTATTTAAAAATTTACTTAACTAATATCATGGCAAAAAAAATCGCATTAATCACCGGTGCCAATAAAGGCATTGGATTTGAAACCGCACGTCAATTAGGAAAACAGGGAGTGAGTATTATTGCTGCTTCCAGAAATAAAGAAAGAGGCATTGCTGCTGTAGAGAAATTGCAGGCAGAAGGTATTGACGCAGAATTTTTACAATTGGATGTAGATAATGATGCAGAAATTCAATTTGCATTCGAATTCATCCAGAATAAATATGGCAAACTCGATATCCTGATCAACAATGCAGGGATACAGGTAGAACATGGTGACTGGGGTGTAAACAACACGCCTACTATATCAGAAAAAGCACTTCGTGATACATTTGACACGAATTTCTTTCAGGTAGTAAAACTCACCAATACCCTTTTACCCCTTATCCGCAAAAGTGCAGCAGGTCGTATTGTAAACCTGAGCAGCATATTGGGTTCTTTGACCCTGCATAGTGATCCTTCCTCACCTATCTACAATTCAAAACTGTTTGCCTATGATACCTCTAAAAC
>CAIWKU010000468.1 GCA_903913355.1 uncultured Bacteroidota bacterium
AGGATGCATATTGAACCGGCAGAAGGTTTGCCAAGGAATGTGGCCGAGCCGGTAATTAATATGTTGTTTCCAAAAGGATCGGATGGCAGAATCCCCATTATTGCGATTACGGGAACCAATGGAAAAACAACTACCACACGATTAACGGCACATATCTGTCGTACAGCCGGACGAAAAGTGGGCTATACCACCAGCGATGGCGTGTATATTCAGAACCAGATGATGATGAAAGGTGATTGCACCGGCCCATTGAGTGCCAAATTCGTGCTGCGAGATCCCACGGTTGATTTTGCCGTTTTGGAATGTGCCCGGGGAGGTTTATTAAAAGCCGGACTGGCATTCCAGAACTGTGATGTTAGTATTGTAACCAATGTAACCGCTGATCACCTGGGCTTATCCGGTATTGATAACCTGGAACAGATGGCCAGGGCCAAAGCGGTAATTCCCGAAACCACATTTAACCATGGTTTTGCCATATTGAATGCGGAAGATGACCTGGTATATGCCATGCACAAGGGATTAACCTGTAATGTGGCATATTTTAGTATGGATGAAAATAACCCCCGTATTCAGGAGCATTGCAAAAAAGGCGGATATGCGGCGGTTTATGAAAATGGCTATGTATCTATTTTAAAAGGCACCTGGAAGATCAGGGTAATGAAAGTGAGTGAGATACCCATTACCTATGGTGGCAGGGCTTTACATAATATCATGAACACTTTACCGGCTATGCTGGCCAGTTACCTGTTTAAAGACATTACGATTGAGGATATACGTACCGCTTTGAGCAGTTTTGTGCCTTCACCCTCACAAACCCCGGGTCGTTTGAACCTGTTTGAGTTCAAACATTTTAAATTTTTGGTGGATTTTGCCCATAATCCGGCCGGATTGGAACTGCTTTGTGATTTTGTGAGTAAAATGGATGGGGAGCCGAAAGTGGGTATTATCAGCGGAACCGGCGACCGAAGGGATGAGGATATCCGGGAACTGGGCCGGATATCAGGAAGATCATTTGATGAGATCATTATCAGGCAGGATAAGCATTTAAGAGGCAGAACAGCCAAAGAAATCGTGAATTTGCTGGTAGAGGGGATTAATGAGACCAAAAAAAGCGATATCCCAATTAAGATCATATATAATGAAAAAGAAGCCATCATGTTTGCCTATGAGCATGCCAAACCGGGCTCATTGATTACCATTATGTGTGATGTTGTGGCAGAGGCACTTGACCTGATCAAAGCATTGAAAGAAAAGGAAGACTTATCCTGATTATGGCATCCTTCACTTAAAAAATTTGGAACAATTGGGGTGCAACCCTATTTTTGCAGCCCATTCGATGAGAATGGGCATGGAATGCCTGATAGTATAAGGGTAGTACAACTGATTTTGGTTCAGTATGTCTTGGTTCGAATCCAGGTCGGGCAACCAAAAAGGGAAAGATGAAAGTCTTTCCTTTTTTTTATTCTTCAGTTTTTAATTATTTGAACAATTCAGCCAGCTTTTTGTCTAATCCTTCGTGAGGTTCCTCAGTCCCGCCATAACGACCAATA
>CAIWKU010000469.1 GCA_903913355.1 uncultured Bacteroidota bacterium
CAATTGTAATATTATGAAGAAAGCCTTAGTAACGGGAATTACCGGTCAGGATGGAGCTTACCTGGCAGAACTATTATTGAAGAAAGGATATGAAGTGCATGGCATCAAACGTAGAAGTTCGCTTTTCAATACAGGAAGGATCGATCATTTTTATGAGGATCCGCATATCCCCGACAGGCATCTGGTATTACATTATGGAGATCTTACCGATTCAACTAACCTGATCAGGATCATACAGGAAGTGCAACCGGATGAAATATATAACCTGGCCGCTATGAGCCATGTGCATGTAAGTTTTGAAACACCGGAATATACAGCCAATGCAGACGGCATTGGTACTTTAAGAATATTGGAAGCTGTTCGTTTATTGGGGTTAACCAAAAAGACAAAAGTTTACCAGGCATCAACATCTGAATTGTACGGGTTGGTGCAGGCTGTTCCCCAAAGTGAAACAACGCCTTTTTACCCAAGATCGCCTTATGCAGTAGCGAAATTGTATGGTTACTGGATAACAGTTAACTACCGCGAAGCATATGGCATGTTTGCCTGCAATGGTATCCTGTTCAATCATGAATCTCCTTTACGCGGTGAAACCTTTGTTACGCGTAAAATAACCAGGGCAGTAGCTAAGATAGCTTTGGGCTTACAGGATACATTATATCTAGGAAACCTTGATGCCAAACGCGATTGGGGCCATGCAAAAGATTATGTAGAAGCCATGTGGCTGATCTTACAGCAGGAAGTGCCGGAAGATTTTGTAATTGCCACCGGCATCACCACCCAGATCCGCGATTTTGTAAGAATGGCCTTTCATGAAATTGGGGTGGAACTGAAATTTGAAGGAGAAGCAGCAACAGAAACTGCTGTTGTTATTTCATCCAATGGTAAATACAAGGTACCCGTTGGAAAAGTGGTATTAAAAGTGGATCCCCGTTACTATCGCCCCACAGAAGTTGACCTGTTAATCGGCGACCCAACAAAAGCAAACGAAAAACTTGGCTGGAAACCCAAATACGATCTATCCATGATGGTAACTGAAATGGTAGCCAGTGATCTGAAAATATTTGAACAGCAGCAGTTTTTGAAGGCGAGTGGATTTAATGTTAAGAATGAGTTTGAATAAGCTGTTAGCTGTTGGCTTTTAGTTATAAAAAGATGACAAGCTACTCGCGCAAGAAAGTAAACCCAAGCCAAAGACTAATAGCCAATAGCTAACAGCCAAAGACCAACAGCCAAAAGCGAAATACCATGCATACTCACGCCAAAATATACATCGCCGGGCACCGTGGACTGGTGGGTAGTTCTATCGTACGACTGCTAACGGCAAAGGGATACACGGGTATTATTACCAGAACATCTGCTGAACTTGATCTACGGAACCAACAGGCGGTGAATGATTTTTTTGAGAATGAAAAGCCTGAATATGTTTTTCTGGCAGCTGCCAAAGTTGGAGGAATTGTTGCCAATAATACCTACCGGGCCGATTTTGTTTATGAGAACCTGATGATTGAAGCAAATATTATTCATGCTTCATATGTAAATAAAGTAAACAAATTATTATTCCTGGGCTCTTCCTGCATCTACCCAAAACTTGCTCCCCAACCCTTAAAAGAAGAATATATATTATCGGGGTATCTCGAGCAAACCAATCAACCTTATGCTATCGCAAAGATTGCCGGTATTGAGTTATGCGATTCTTACAGAACACAATATGGCTGTAACTTTATTTCAGCTATGCCTACTAACCTTTACGGTCCTAATGATAATTATGACCTGGAGAAATCCCATGTACTGCCGGCGCTTTTACGCAAATTCATCACCGCAAAACGCAAAAATGAACCTACAGTTACACTTTGGGGATCAGGAACACCGCGGCGCGAATTTCTGCATGTAGATGACCTGGCACAGGCCTGCCTGTTTTTAATGGAAAATTATAGCGAACCCGGTCTGGTAAATATTGGTGTAGGTCATGACATAACCATTCATGAATTAGCCATATTGATAAAAAATATAACCGGATTTAAAGGCGAAATCCTCCTTGATACTTCAAAACCTGACGGAACACCCCGTAAATTAATGGATGTTACCAAATTGACCTCTTTTGGGTGGAAAGCCTCAATTGGTCTCGACGAAGGTATTGAACGTGTTTATCAGCAGATCGCTGACATGCAGTGGTAGTAGTTTTCTCCCTTCCAACAATTTGCGGGGGTGTGTAGTTTTTTTACTACATCGAAAAA
The DNA here is from genome assembly GCA_903913355.1 of uncultured Bacteroidota bacterium. Lineage (GTDB taxonomy): Bacteria > Bacteroidota > Bacteroidia > Chitinophagales > Chitinophagaceae > Sediminibacterium. Next base: position 2,238 of record CAIWKU010000469.1, read on the forward strand.
ATGTATCAATCTATTTAACAGTTATATTTGTGATAACTTCGGTACTGTACGCCTCTGTTGGGCCAGTACTGTGCCGTTGTTGGTCGCCTGACCAACAATATTTTAAGCTTATTCATAATTTATATGTGAGTGAGATTAACGGAGTTGTGCTTTTTAATATAATAAACTAACATATTAACACACCTTTTTTAATAAACGCTGCTCGAGTTTCCAAAAGAGTATGGATCATTGACCTATTAAGGGCCTTTGCAGCTTTGATTGTTCTCAATTCACATGCTTCAATGTTTACGAGGTCGCCGGCATTTACCAGTATCGCTGGTTTTGTAGGTCATTTTATTATCCAGCCAATTTGGAATCTTACCGGTGTTCATCCAGGTGTCATTATTTTTATTACACTATCAGGGTTTCTGATTCACCATACAAACAGAAGACTGCCGGTTGGTTTTTTTACAAAACAATACTGGTATCATTATTTTTTAAAAAGAACCATTCGTATTTTCCCGGTACTGGTCTTCGCCATTTTTATGGGTGCAATCGCACTATATTTTTCGGATATAACAGGTTCAATTGCTAATATTTTTCAATCGTTTTTTACCCCCTTTTTTGCCAATAATGTTGCGATA
>CAIWKU010000470.1 GCA_903913355.1 uncultured Bacteroidota bacterium
CTATCAACATATCCTCGTATCCCTTAACAGGAAGTTCATTTCTTGACGGTATTAATGATTTATCTGACAATGCTGATTTTGTAAATTTTTCAATGACAATGGTATCTTTGTTGAATACCTTTTTAAAAAGCACCAACAGTTCATATTTACTGATCTTTGTTCCGTTAACCAATTGATACAATCCTGTAACATTATTATTAATCGCTGTTTCAATACTTTTAGCAAGTTCCAGGGTTGTAACACCTGTCCATATTGCATTAACATATCCTTGTATATTCTTTTCCTGGTGCATAAACCAATTGAATAAGCCTATTCCATCTGTTTTTAACTCAGGTCCTATTATAGAAGTACGTAGGTTAAGATGCGAATCATAATAAACCTCACCCAATGCTTTGGTTCTGGAATACATATCCAAGCCGTCTGGTAAGTCCGTTTCAGTATAATTTCCGCGACGACCGTTAAATACACAATCGGTACTCAAATGTATCAACCGGTACCCTAATTCATCCCCTGTTTTAGCCAGCCAATGCGTCAGGTAGCTGTTAATAAATATTGCCTTGTCGGGGTGGGTATTTGCATCTGTATTAAGAATGCCTGTACAATTGATTACAATACCCGGTTTCTCCTGCTTGAGTACGTTTAATAATGAGGCAAGATCGGTAACATCAAGCTGGTAAGCCGAAGCAAAAAAGTCTGCTGAGCGGGATATATCCGCAACATGGAAAACTTTCCGTTCTTTGAAATAATAGTAAAGTAGGTGGCCCGCCATTCCTTTTGAGCCAATGATTAGTATTCGCTTATTCATTTATCCCAGGTTACCTTATTAATAATTGATGTATAACTCTGAATAGCACGTATTACCCTGTCGGACGTATTGTTGATTTCATATCCGGCAGGCACTGCTGTGTCCTCATTTACAGGTGTGCTTTTTACGATCTGTATTGCCTGTAATACCTGGTTCTCTTCTATCCCACCCAATACAATGGTTCCCGCATCTACAGCTTCTGGCCTTTCGGTACTTGTTCTGATGCTTACCGCATCAAATTTTAGCATAGAAGATTCTTCGCTGATAGTGCCGCTATCAGATAATACAATAAAGGCATTTACCTGCAGCTTAATGTAATCAAAGAAACCCAAAGGCTCAATATTCTTTATCAGGGGATGAAAACTAATGCCCGTTTCATCCATTTTTTTTCTTGTGCGGGGATGTGTCGAAAAAATAACCGGCATTTTATATATTTCTGCAACTTTATTCAGTGTATTAGCAAGTGTCTGAAAATGGTTTTTTAGTTCAATGTTCTCTTCGCGGTGTGCACTTACAACAATATACCCTTTTCCCTTGAGTTTAAATTTTTCCAGGATGCCACTTTCTTCAATCCGCTGCGCATATATTGTAAAGATTTCTTTGAGCGGCGACCCGGTAATAAATATATGATCCTTCCTAAACCCTTCTGCAAGCAGGTAACGCCTGCTGTTTTCAGTATAACACAGGTTTATGTCGCTGATATGATCAGCTATTTTACGATTGGTTTCTTCGGGCACATTCTGATCAAAGCAACGATTAC
>CAIWKU010000471.1 GCA_903913355.1 uncultured Bacteroidota bacterium
TAATTTGAAAATTTGAAAATTTGAAAATTCGCAGCGAGTACTGTGGATAAAATCATAGAAATTGAAATCATCCTATTAAGCAAAATTCAATAAGCGAATCAATTTTCAAATTACCACATTTTCAAATTTTCAAATTACTATTATTTCCACGGCCCAAACTTATGCCTCTCCTCACTCAAATTATCTGCATACGGACCAAAAGGATGATCGAAGGGTTTACCGGCAATTCTTGGCCAGTCTTTGCTGATATCTTTTGAAGGTCTGGGTTGGGAATTTACAAAAGCGGCTACATCCCAGGCCTGCTCATCGGTTAATTGGGGGTTATGATAATTTAAGGGATTGGGCATATTATTTTTTACATACCCGGCCAATCTCGAAATACGATAGAGACCGGCACCGATATTGTAACTATTATTTCCCCACAGAGGTGGGTAGAGGTAGGTAATTTCGTCTGCATTCATTTGACCTTCTCCCTGTTTACCATGACATTTCTCGCATACGGTTGCATACACAATCTTCCCTTTTGCCGGGTCTGCCGCTCTTTTTAAATGCGGAAGATCCATGATGCCTGAGCCCTTGGGTTTGCTTCCTTTTTTTACATCTGCGCCAAGCCATTTTATATAACTGACAATGGCTTTCATTTCGTGACTGTTACTATCGATTGCCTGTCCGTTCAGGCTTCTTTCAATACAATCATTCACACGCTTCACAATACTTTCTACTGTGCCGGATCTTTCTCTGAATTTTGGATAGGTAGCGGCTACCGCACCATAATTATTACCCCATGGTTTGGTGCCTGCTTCAAGATGACAATTCTGACAATTCATGCCATTGCTGATATGGGCAACACTTCCTTTTGGTCCCAGATAAAAAGCTGTTCTTACAATTAGATCTCTTCCATACCTGATCAGGTCTCCCTGCGAATTAACAGGTATCTGGTATTCGCCCGCACCTGTCCAGCAATCAGATTTATTTTCTGTAATTGGTTTTTTACCTGCATCATTATTTTGTAACCATCCCTGTATAACCAAAAAAAGGATGATTGCTATTAATACTAAAGGGAACCAATTGGATCTTAAATGCATTGCTTTCTTTTCAGAATACGATTAATGTGGAAGTTTTTCTCTTACTAATCCATATACCCAGGTTCCGGATATGGCACTGAGCAAAGTAATAATGGTAACAGTTGCACCCGTACCAATTTGGGCAAATAATGGGCCGGGACAAGCCCCGGTTAAAGCCCAGCCAAAGCCAAAGCAAAGTCCACCAATCACCTGTCCTTTATTAAACGGAGTGGAATGAAGGTCTACTTTTTCCCCATAAATGGTTTTGATATCAAATCGTTTGATGATAAAAACAGAGATCACGCCCACCAATATGGCTGATCCGATTACGCCATACATATGAAAGCTTTCTAGCCGGAACATTTCCTGTATGCGAAACCATGAAATCACTTCTGACTTGGTCAGAATAATTCCGAATAAAGTTCCATACAAAAGGTATTTAAAATTATACCACCAGGGGTGAACCAGTTCACTTGTATTAATACAGATAGAATCCAGCGAACGCACTTCAAGATCAGTATTCGTTTCTATTGATTGCATCAGGATAGTTTTAAAATAAATGGAATCAAACAATTGGTCATAATAAAGCCGCCCGTCATAAAACAACAGGTAGCTACCAATGAAGACCATTGCAGGTTACTGATTCCCATGATAGAATGACCGGATGTGCAACCTCCGGCATAACGGGTACCAAATCCAACTAAAAATCCACCAAAAACCATAAACAATACTCCTCTGACCGAGAGTAATGCAGACCAGTTAAAAATATCTACAGGTATCAATGTGCTGTGATCCGTAATTCCATTTGCAGCAAGTGAGGTCAATAATTTTTCATTTACCACAACTGGATCGGGCGAAGCCAATAGACTAACAGCAATACATCCACCGAGTATAATTCCCGAAACAAAAAAAAGGTTCCAAA
>CAIWKU010000472.1 GCA_903913355.1 uncultured Bacteroidota bacterium
AATACAGCAAAGGGTTTCAGTAAAATGAAGCCCTTTGCCGTTGTTGGTCTGATGCCGTTTTGCCGTTGTTGGTCGCCTGACCAACAACAATCATTACCAGATTACATTACCTTATTTATTGTAAAACATCCATTTTCCACCCTCCTATTAATTTTAAGACTTTATTATAAACGATTCAGCCAAAAATGAATTAGTTTAATAGATCAATACCAAAATTCAGCTAATGAGAAAATGCTATATAGCTTTCCTGCTTTGCTTTTCCACCTATCTGCAAGCCCAAACCCCTAATCGGGATATTGCCCCTGAAGATGCTGCTTTCAATGCAAATTATTCAAGCAGAACCATCCCAAAAGTAACCGGGAAACTATTGAATATGACAGCTGAGGAATTGCGTAATTTCAGTATAACCTATACCATTGTTACCCCTTTTGCAAAATCCCAGGTTAAAAAAATTACTTCTCCAAAACCCGATGGCAGTTTTAGCCTGGCACTGGATTACCCGCTTCCCTATCAACAAATCTGGTTTAGCGCAGGTAATTTTTATGCAGGTTTATATGCGAACAAAGATTTGTATCTGGAACTGGACATGAAAAAGATCAATGCCGCAAAAGAAGTGAATTTTAATGGGGATGGGGTAATATACCTGGGGACAGACGGACCGTTAAATATTTACCTGAATAATTTTGTATTGTTTAAGAGATCAGAGCAGTTGGAATTATCTTCTAAAATAAATGCGCTGATTTATTCATCTCAATTACCTGCTGAAAGCATATTACCCGATTTCAATGCACTTTTCGACTCACTTAACAGAATACAAGACAGTTATATAGCAGCTAACCCTTCACCTTATCAATGGATATTGGAGAATGAAGGCCATTCGGACTATTATGGAGAAATTATTACAAAATATGTAGGTAAAATTATGGATGATGCCCTATGGCAAAAAATAATACAGTTTAAACCCTACCTAGTTTCTAATAGCAGTGCAAATCTTTACCGGAATATCGCTTTCTATATCAAATTCTTTCCCAACACAAGGATTATGGTCAGCTGGAAGGATATTGCTTCGTTGCCCGATCTGAAGTATTCAGAAAAACTGATCATTGACTCTCTGAAAAAAAGTGAGTCAATGCAACCCCTATCTCCCTATACATCGGAAAATATAAAAAAATGGACAAAACAATTAAATCCCCGCATACAAAAACTCAGTTTTGAAAAATCATTAGCCAGGAATATCCATGTAATGGATAGTATGTTCTCGCCTGCTAAAGCCGATTATCTAAAATTTCAATTGGTGGAAAGCACGGATATTAATGAACAAGAACTGGCTTTTACAAAGATTCTGCATAGTATGCATACCCCTTGGAGTAAGGCTGTATTGGAAAATGAATATGCACTTACCGTTAATAAAGTAAATGAAATCAATAAAACACTTGCACAGTCGAAAGGGGGCAAACTAAATAACCGTTTTGGAAAATCTTTGGTACAAACTTCATTTGGCGCCACCCTATATAAAACATCAGATAGCAAGGCACTTGATTTTATAACAAAATTGAAGCAAAATTTTCCCGGAAAAGCGATCATTATTGACCGTTGGGCTACCTGGTGCGGGCCTTGCCTTAACGAAATGCCACATAGCAAAGAATTAGTAGAAACATCAAAAGATCTTCCGGTAGTATTTGTTTATTTATGTACGATCAATAATTCTTCTGAAGAAAAATGGAAATCTAAAATAGTAGAGATCAAACAACCCGGAACCCATTTTTTAATCAATGAAGAACTGGATGCAGATATTTCTAAATATTTTTCATTTTCAGGCTATCCTGGCTATGCATTCATTGATAAAACCGGCACTTACAAACCTGGTGCACTTAAATGGATATATGAAATAGAAAATAGAGAGTCATTACTCACACTTATCAACAAATAAACCGGATTATTTCTGGGGATGAATCAACAACTGCGCAGTTATCTGTTTACAATAATTCTTAATCACTTGTTTCCAGGAAAGTTTTACTTCAGGTAATGGCCCGGTAAATTTTTCTCCTCTGTGTAAATAATAACGGGTAAATGTGCTCGAGGTAATGCCCCATTTGGCAATAA
>CAIWKU010000473.1 GCA_903913355.1 uncultured Bacteroidota bacterium
CAGTTTAACCGAATATACCATCCGGTTTGCTAACCAGGAAAGGGGATACAGTGATAAAGGACATTTCGAAATTGTTAGTCTGGTGGGGGCATTATCCGTAAATGGATCTCATATCCATATCTCCATTTCAGACAGTACAGGTAAAACCATTGGGGGACATCTGATGGCAGGTTGTAAAATTTATACGACTGCAGAAATAGTCATCAATGAATCAAAAGACCTGATATTTCTTAGGCAAGAAGATGGTACAACACCTTGGAAGGAATTACAGGTGGAGCCTGCTAAAAAATAAAAACTTTGGTTGCTTTCAAAATAAAAAAGCAACCGGGAATTTGAAGTGCAAAACTCCCGGTTGCCTGAATACTATTTAGCTCCTTTTACATATTTTTCGAGCCATTGATTTTGCTCCCAAAGCATATGTAATAAATTTTCTTTACCTCGGTAGCTATGTGCTTCGTATGGAAGGTATACAAACCGGACTATTCCACCATTTCCTTTAATGGCTGCAAAAAGACGCTCGCTATTAATCGGGAAAGTACCTGTATTGTCATCTGCTTCACCATGTATCAAAAGGATAGGTGTTTTTATTTTATCTGCATAACTAAACGGACTCATCTCGTAATATAACTGAGGTGCCTGCCAATAGGTCCGGTCTTCGTTTTGAAAACCAAAAGGAGTCAGGGTTCTGTTATAAGCGCCACTGCGTGCAATACCTGCTTTGAATAAATTTGTATGGGCCAATAGATTCGCAGTCATAAATGCTCCATAACTATGTCCACCCACCGCTACTCGATTCCTGTCACCTACTCCCATATCTGCCAGTTTATTAATAGCAGCTTCTGCATTCAGTTGTAATTGTGCAACGAAATCATCATTCGGTTTTTTGTCAGGCCCGGAGGCTACGATTGGCATTTCAGCATTATCCAGAATGGCATAACCCTGGGTAACATAAAAAATAGGAGATGCCCAACTGATGGTAGTAAATCGATCTTTACTTCCACGAATTTGTGCGGCATCGGCGGCTGAATTAAATTCTCTTGGGTAGGCCCAGATGAGAACCGGGAGCGGGCCGTCTTTGTCTTTATTATACCCTTTTGGTAAGTAAAGATCACCGGTTAAATCAACTCCGTCTGCACGTTTATATTTGATCTTTTCTTTACTAACCCCTTCCAATTGAGGATAGGGATTGGCGAAACTGGTAATAGGCCTGTCTGCTATCTTCAATACCAGGTTCTTGATAAAATAATTAGGAACTTCTTTTTGCGATTCACGTCTGGTAAGTAATACCAGCTTATCCGCGTCAATCACATCTTCTACTACTTCATAAACGCCCTCAGAACAACGCCAGATGATCTGATTTTTTTTTGTACTCAAATCAAATTTAGCCAGAAAAGGAAGATCACCCTTGGGTGAAGAACCAATGGGGTTGTTCATTAAAATACTTGTGCCATTATCCGTTGTTTGTATAACACTTCTGCCGTATTTGTTTTTAGTACTAACAGGAGTTCCCGGACTATTATACGCATCGGTTTGATTACGCTCATATAATAATTCTAAAGTATTGGTTGTTGTATTGTACCTGCTAACCCGGCTTAATTGCTTGGATCGAAGAGATTCCTGTACAAGTGCCAATGATGCATCTCCCCAGGTAGTACCACCATAACGCATTTTGGTTTTGAACAATTCTTTTGGCTCACCAGTAAATGGTGCGCTTAATGCATAGATGGCATCATGGTAGTCTACTTGTTTTTTAATAAGTCCACTATCCAGAGGCACGGCCCAGGTAATGGTAGCGGCTTCATCATCACGCCAGTCAAATCCTCTGGGAACATTTTGCGTATTATCATATCCCGAAGGAGTTCCTTCTGTAGAGGGTAATTCGGCCAGTACTTTTACAATTTTTCCGCTTAGATCATTGATACTGATGGTGCTGGGAAAACCACCTGCCGTAACCAAGTAAGAAAAAGGCTTCCGGATGGTACGAACCAGCATATATTTTTTATCGGGCGATAAGAGAAAAGAACCAATTAAACCAGATTTTCCAATATTGGTTTCAATCCCATTGCGGTTCTGAACCAATTGTGCGGTAGCATAAAATTCAAACAATTGTTCATCATAAGGAGATTTGATCAGATCCTGGAAAGTAGGACTAGGCGCGGTTTTCCCCAGGTTCTGCTGCACGGTAGGGCCTTTGGGTGTAATAGGGCGTTTAGGTGCATTCAGCGCAACCTGCGTTGTGGCTTTATATAATATTGTATTATCATCTATCCATATATAAGATGATCCCAAAACCAAATTCAAAGCTTGTTTATTGATTTTAGTAGCTTTTTGTGTGGCAAGTTCTATGATATATAAATCTACTTTAGTTCCTGTGGTATTGGTAAAAGCGATTTTGTTTTCTGAAGGGCTCCAGGTAACATTCCCCGCTAATAAATTTGCCGGTAATCCGGATACGGAATAAGCTTTGTTGGTTTTGATATTCTTAAGCGTAAAATTGTTGATGAACGACTGCCTGCTGGGTGAAAAATTATTCGGGTTCAGGCGAAGTCCCGCAATTTTATTTTCCGGCTGCCCCAATTCTTCTACTGTTGGATAAGAATTTCTTTCACTTAATAACATCCATTCCGCTTTACTGTCAATTTTCACAAGAGGAGTGGGTTTTGCCAATAGCAGGTCTGCGATGTCTTTAGGCGGAACCTGATAATTGACAGCATCCTGACCAAACAGGAAGCAGGAAATAGTGAGACCAATACTTAGCGCTAACAGTTGTTTTGTTTTTCTCATGAATAGTTGTTTTGTAGTATAAGATTAAGCATGAATTCGAATATTGTTCGAATGGGAATCATTGATATACCCTTACATAATCAATTTCCATTCTTTGTGGGAAAACCGTATCATCTACTCCTTTCTGTCCACCCCAACTTCCGCCAACGGCAATATTAAGTAACAAATGAAAAGGCGCATTAAATGGCCAGCTTGTTTTATCTATATGTTCATTGTGAAAACTGAAATAGGGTTTCTTATCTATCAGCATGGTAATTGTTTCGGGAGTCCAGTCTAATGAATAGACATGAAATACTTCACTACAATCCGGAACAGAGATGATGGCTGTTTTCTGGGTACCTATACTATGAAAATATTTTTTACAATGTATGGAAGCATGAATTACTCCCTGGTCATACCCTACATGTTCCATAATATCGATTTCCCCATCATCAGGCCAGGTAAGCGGTATAGTAGAACCCAAGGCCCAGATAGCAGGCCAGGTGCCTCTTCCCTTAGGTAATTTGGCCCTCACATCAATATGACCATAGGTCCAATCTCCTTTGCCCTTTGTAACCAGTCTTGCAGAACTATATGCATTCGTACCAATCGTTTCCTTCCTGGCTTCAATAATCAGGTGTCCGTTTTCTACCCTGGCATTCTTAGTTTGCTGAAAAGTATAAAATTGTAGTTCATCATTACCCCAACCGGCTCCGCCTATATCATATCCCCATTTTGTGGAATCGGGAAGCCCGGTATAATTGAATTCATCACTCCATACCAATCTTCGGCGTGATTGCCCATATAGGTTGCCAAAACAGACAATAAGGGTGCTGAATGAAAGAATTATAAGCGGGAAGGGTTTCATGAATCATTGGCTTGTTCTCAGCAAGATACTTAGAAAACACATCTTTAGATGGCCGTTTATACCAGTATGGAAAAAAATTTGTCGGTATTCTCAGATGCAGTTACTTTTGCATCAGATTATGAAAATATTTGCACACATACACCACCATCATTTCTTACCCCAGGGGTAGGCTGTTGGTGTTTTGTGCTGATCACAATAAAACATTAAAAGGCTTACCGGTTGGTAAGCCTTTTTCTTTGTAAACCCTTCCCTGATTCGTAATGAGGTTCAGGGATCAATCAGAAATAAATAGTATGAATACGGAAATGAAAAACACAAATCCAGAGGCATCCCGCGAAGAGGTAAGTAAATTGAAACTGGCTATCCAAAAAAGTGGCAGGCTGCATGACGATTCTATCAAATTATTGAAAGAATGCGGGATAGATATCAGTAATGGTGTTAATAAACTAAAAGCGGAAGCCAGTAATTTTCCTATTGAAGTCTATTTTTTAAGGGATGATGATATTCCCCAATATGTAGAAGATGCAGTGGCAGATATTGGGTTTGTTGGAGAGAATGTAGTGTATGAGAAAAAGAAAAAAGTATCTGTAGAAGAAAAATTGGGATTTGGAAAATGCCGGTTGAGTATGGCAGTAGGCAGGAATGATGAGTATACCGGAATCCGTTTTCTGGAAGGAAAAAAAATTGCTACAAGCTATCCGGTAATTCTATCTGATTTTCTCAAAAAGAACGGTGTAACTGCCGAAATTCACGAGATTAGCGGAAGTGTAGAAATTGCACCGGGGATTGGTTTGGCCGATGCAATCTGCGACCTCGTAAGCAGTGGCTCAACTTTGTTTATGAATGGATTGAAAGAATCAGAAACCATCCTCCAATCACAGGCGGTACTAATAAAAAATAACCATCTTTCTACGCAAAAACAAGTATTGTTAAACCGGCTTTTATTCAGGATCCAATCCGTAAAAAAAGCACGTAACAATAAATATATCCTGCTAAACGCCCCCAATAATAAATTGTCGGAGATCATTGCATTGTTGCCAGGTATGAAAAGTCCTACGGTACTTCCATTGGCAGAAGAAGGTTGGAGCAGTGTACATAGTGTACTCAATGAAAATGATTTCTGGGATATTATTGAACAGTTGAAAGCGGCCGGTGCCCAGGGAATCCTAGTTGTACCAATTGAAAAGATGATTGTATAAACACTAATTTTTTTCGAGCATGAATATCATTTCATATCCATCAAAAAATGAGTGGGCAAAAATTATCAGCCGACCATCATTTGATAATAGCCAGTTACAGGATATCGTACTATCCGTAATGAATGAAGTTAAACGCAATGGAGATACAGCTGTCAAAGAATTTACACAACAGTTTGATGGGGCAGATATAGAAAATGTATTGGTTTCCGAAGAAGAGTTTGCAGAGTCGGCGGACCTGCTTTCATCCGAATTAAAAAAGGCAATTCAACTGGCAGCAAATAATATTGATTGCTTCCACCAAAAACAACTGGTGACACCGGAAATAACTGAAACCATGCCCGGTGTTTTTTGTTGGCGGAAAAGTGTAGGTATCGAAAAAATTGGTTTATATATTCCAGGTGGCACAGCGCCTTTATTCTCAACAATTTTAATGTTGGGTATTCCGGCCAAAATAGCCGGTTGTAAAGAAGTTATCCTTTGCTCACCACCTGGCAAAAATGGTAAACTGCATCCTGCCATTCTCTATGCAGCCAGTCTGGTAGGTATTTCAAAAGTGTTTAAAATGGGCGGTGTGCAAGCCATTGCTGCCATGGCGTATGGAACAGAAACAGTACCCAGGGTTTATAAGATTTTTGGACCGGGAAACCAATATGTCACCTGCGCAAAACAGTTGATTCAGCAGGAAGGGATTGCTATTGATATGCCCGCAGGCCCTAGTGAAGTATGTGTTTTGGCAGACGATTCAGCCAATGCTTCTTTTGTGGCAGCGGATTTGTTAAGCCAGGCGGAACATGGTAGTGATAGCCAGGTAATATTGATTTCGATATCTGAAAATTTAATCAAAGAAGTACAGGATGAATTGGAAAAACAACTTACCACTTTGCCCAGAAAAGAAATTGCGACTGCTGCTTTAAAAAACAGCACTTTGATAGTTGTGAAAGATATAGAAGAAGGAATTGATTTAGTAAATGAGTATGCTGCAGAGCACCTGATCATTGCCTGTGAAAATAATGAATCCATCGCTGAAAAAATCACGAATGCAGGCTCAGTATTCTTAGGAAATTATTCACCGGAAAGTGTGGGTGATTATGCAAGTGGCACCAATCACACATTACCCACCAATGGGTATGCCCGGGCCTTTAGCGGGGTAAGTGTGGATAGTTTTGTAAAGAAAATAACCTATCAGAAATTGTCGGAACAAGGGTTACAAAATATTGGGAACGCCGTATTGTTGATGGCTGAAGCGGAAGGTCTTCAGGCTCATGCAAATGCAGTAGGTATGCGTATGGCATCTTCCTCCATAAAAAAATAAATTGTATAGAGATAATCAGAAAATCATTTGTTAGCATGTTTGAATTAGAAAAACTGATACGGAATAATATTAAAAAATTGACCCCCTATTCTTCTGCAAGAGATGAATTCAGTGGTGAGGCAAAAGTGTTTCTGGATGCAAATGAAAATAGCCTTGGGTCGCCCCTGTTAAAATGGTATAACCGTTATCCTGATCCCCACCAGCTTGCTGTAAAAGAAAAACTGGCACAGGTTAAAGGGATTGGAAGCCAGCATATTTTCCTCGGCAATGGCAGTGATGAATGTATTGATCTGCTTTTTCGTAGCTTCTGTGAGCCAGGCCGGGATAATGTGATCATTTGTCCTCCTACCTATGGAATGTATGAAGTGAGTGCCCATATCAATGATGTGGAACTGCGTAAAGCCCCATTGCTGGATGATTTCCAACTGGACCTGGTTCATCTGGAGAATCTGGTTGATACGCATACCAAACTGATCTGGTTATGTTCGCCAAACAATCCGACGGGTAATTCGCTCAACAGGACTGATATAGAAATGGTGCTGAATAATTTTAAGGGTATTGTGGTGATTGATGAAGCTTATATCAATTTTGCCCGACAAAAATCATTTGTTCAGGAGTTAACCGAGTATCCCAATCTGGTGGTTATGCAGACCCTGAGTAAAGCCTGGGGTTTGGCAGGGTTGCGGCTGGGTATGGCTTTTGCTTCAGCATCCATTATTGAAGTACTGAATAAAGTAAAGCCCCCTTATAATATCAACCAGGCAACCCAGGAATTGGTTCTAAAGGCTTTGGAAGAAGTGGGACAGGTAAATGACATGATTCATTTGCTGGTCGATATGCGCCAGGCATTGACCGAAGTATTTCTTTCCATGCCTACGGTAGAAAAAGTATATCCTTCGGATGCCAATTTTATTTTGGTAAAGATCAAAGACGCACGTAAAATTTATGAATTTCTGCTAACAAAGGGTATTGTATTGAGAGACAGGAGTAATGTAAAGCTTTGCGAGGATTGTCTGCGGATTACAGTGGGTACAGAAAAAGAGAATACGATTTTGGTTGATGCCATGCAGGATTGGTATGCCCAGTAAACAATCTTGGCAATTATCTGTTTTGAGTTGTAATTTCAGACCTAAATACCATACACATATATGAAAAAATTATTTTATTATGGATCTTTTGTAATGATGTTTTCATTTGTTACAACCGCAAATGCCAATGTATCAGATTCGCTAAAACTAGCTTCTCCCGGAAAAGTTGTGGCCGATGCAGATAATGCCGGACTGAAACTTCCCAACGGTTTTGGCGCTTTAAAAGTTGCCGAAGGGGTTGGTTCTGCACGTCATTTAACAGTAACCTCTCAGGGAGACATATATATAAAATTGGGCCGTATAAATAAAGGGGTAGGTAACCTTAGGTTAATTGATTCAGATGGTGATGGGAAAGCGGATAAGACAATTGGTTTTGGCAATTATGGAGGAACCGGCATTGCCATTAAAAACGGATACTTATATGCTTCCAGCGATGAAGAAGTATTCCGGTATAAACTGAATGAAAAAAATGAAGTAATCAATCCCGAAAGCCCTGAAAAAATCATAACAGGACTCATCAGTAGAAGGGAGCATGAATCCAAATCTATCGTATTGGATAATAATGGATATATCTATGTAAACATTGGTGCTTTCTCTAATTCCTGCCAGGAAGTGGACAGAGCCAAAGGTTCTATGGGGCGCATGCCTTGTCCCGTATTGGATTCTGCCGGTGGTATATGGAGATTTAAAGCTGATAAATTAAATCAGACTTATGGAGATGGGAAACGGTATGCAACTGGTTTGCGAAATGTGGTTGGATTGGATTGGAACCAGCAATTAAATCAATTATTTGTGATGCAACATGGTCGTGATCAATTACATGATATCTTTCCTGATCTCTATGATGTAAATGCCAATGCGGAACTTCCTGCTGAAACCATGTATGCATTAAAAGATGGATCTAATGCAGGCTGGCCTTATGTATATTATGATCCGGCTCAAAAGAAAAAAATATTGGCCCCGGAATATGGCGGAGATGGTAAAAAAGAAGGAGGAAAAGATGCAATAGATCCTGTGATGGCGTTTCCTGCTCACCTGGCACCCGATGGTTTATTATTTTATACAGGTAATATGTTTCCCGAAAGATATAAGAACGGAGCTTTTATCGCTTTCCACGGTTCATGGAACCGAGCACCCTTGCCCCAGGAAGGTTATTATGTAGCATTTGTTCCATTTGAGAATGGAAAACCTACCGGTAAATGGGAAATTTTTGCCAATGGTTTTTCAGGTCAGGAAGTGGTAACCAGTACCAGAGGGGCAGCTCACCGTCCTTGCGGCCTTGCGCAGGGTCCTGATGGGTCATTATATGTATCAGATGATTCAAAAGGCACTATTTATAGAATCATATATAATGGTAAGTAATCGAGTTAACCATGCAAAGAAAATTACTGTTTGGTATTTTGCCCTTCACGGCAATAAATGTATTATTTGCCCAAAAATCAGTACCACCCGCCAATAAACAAAAATCAATAGAAAATGGGAAAACCATTTATCTGCAAAGGTGTCTGGCATGCCACCAGGCCGATGGAGGTGGTGTGCCACATTTAAATGCCCCTTTAGATGGCGCAACAGCTGTAGTGGCTGATGATAAGGGAAAATTGATTCGTATTGTATTAAAAGGAATGTCGGAAAGGGTAGAAATTGATGGGGAATATTATGGAAATAATATGGCATCGCATGCAGATTTGAAAGATCAGCAAATCGCTGATGTATTAACCTATATTCGGAACAGCTGGACCAATAAAGCTTCAGCTGTTTCGGTTGCAGAGGTAAAAGCCATACGGGCTAAAATAAAATAATTATGAAGCGGATATTGTTCATTGATCGGGATGGAGTGGTATTACAGGAGCCACCGCAAGATTTTCAGGTGGATAGTATGGAGAAAACCTCTTTTGTTCCTGGGGCCATTACCGCTTTATCAAGAATAGCTGCAGATTTTGATTTTTATAAGGTGATGGTAACAAACCAGGATGGCTTGGGTACAGAAGCTTATCCCGAATCCGATTTTCATCCTTATCATAACTTAATGCTACGCACACTGGCAGGAGAAGGATTCGTGTTTGATGAAATGTGTATCGATATAACCTTTGCACACGAAAATAAGCCTACCCGTAAGCCGGGGATTGGTTTGGTAAAACATTTTCTGCAAAATGATCAGTTTGACTTATCCAATTCGTTTGTAATTGGTGACAGATGGAGTGATATTGAATTAGCCAAAAATCTGGGTTGCAAAGCCATTTACCTTAAGTCGCCGGTAACCTCTCATCACTTAACACCAGAACATGAAAAAAAATTGCGAGATACCATCATACTGGAAACTGAAAATTGGGCGGATATATATTCGTTTTTAAAACAGGGTCTGAGAAATATTGTACATGAGCGTAATACCAATGAAACACAGATTCATATAGAATTGAACCTGGATGGAACTGGCAAATCAACTATTTC
>CAIWKU010000474.1 GCA_903913355.1 uncultured Bacteroidota bacterium
CATACAGATATTGGTGTACGAACTCTGATGTGGTTTTATGATCTTTCTTATCCCACAAAATAAATTTGTCGGCATCTACATTTACTAAATCAGGTTTTGCAGAAACGGAAAAAGTAAATGTATCCACTTTGTTTTGCATCCATACGCTGTATCTTTTTTTAGTTGCTCCCTGGTAAATATCTATATCAATGGCCAGGGAAAAAACTTTGTCGCCAGTTTGTATTTGTTTGATAAACACGGATGCTAATTGCTTATCTGCATCGTATCCATAACTGATATCAACCACCGGATGCCCGCTTCCATAATACCATTGGTTAAAGTACCAGTTAAGGTCTTTACCGGTAACTGTTTCAAAAGCGAGACGCAATTTGGTAGCACTTCCGTTGCCAAACTTATTGGTATTTAGATAATAATGGAGGGATGCAAAGAATGCGCTATCGCCTACATAATGTCTGAGCATATTCAGGATTCTACCCCCTTTAGGATAACTCACATTATCGAATACATCTTCTTTATCAGCATAGTAAAACCGAACAAGATCCTTTTTGGCATCGGCCGGATTACTTAAATAAGCCTGCATTTTAGAATTGTTCTCTTCCAAAGCATCATCCATTCCATATTTATATTCTTTCCAGAGATATTCGCTGTAATCAGCAAATGATTCATTTACGGTAATATTGCTCCAGCTTTCTGTAGTTACATAATCTCCAAACCACTGGTGAAATAGTTCATGTGCAATTACAGGTTCCCAGTTATTTCCATCTACCAATTCTCTTGCATTTTGCTGGGCAGCTTCACCATGTAAGGTGGTAGTAGTATTTTCCATGGCACCACTTACGTAATCTCTTCCTACAATCTGGCTGTATTTAGCCCATGGATAATCAACACCGGTAACTTTTTCAGAATAGAATTTGATCATTTCAGGGGTTAGTCCGAAAATTTTCCGAGCCACTTTTTCATATTCTTTTTCTACATAATAATTTACTTCCTTATCCTTATAATGGTCTTTAACGATAGCATAATCACCAATGCCCATAAACATCAGGTAAGGCGAATGGGGGAGGTCCATTTTCCAATAATCGGTTCGGGTTCCGTCTGCATTTTTTGTTTGAGAAATCAGTTTACCATTGCTCAAACTCACATATTTACCAGGTACGGTTAAATAAAAATCAGTAGTCATTTTCTGATTGGGTTTATCAATCGTAGGAATCCAGACTGAATTCGCTTCTGTTTCACCCTGGGTCCAGATTTGGGTAGGTTTGTTTTTGTCTGTTCCTTTTGGATTGATAAAATATAATCCCCTGGCATCAGTAATGGCTTGGCTTCCCTGTGCAGTATATTCTGATGGTTTGGCTGTATAGTCAATATACAATGTATACGTTTCTCCCGCTTTGTATTTTTTATTTAACTGTATATTCAGGAATAGACTATCATATTGGTATTGCAATGAAATGTTTTTACCTCCGCTTAAGATTGCAACGTAATTAATGTTCATCCCCTTTGCATCCAGTGATACTTTATCTGTAGCATAAAAATGTGGCTTTAGTGTAATCCATACTTTGCCATACATATATGATTTGTCATAATCAAATCTGGCTTCGAGCTTGGTATGAACCAGGTCATTTACTTTGGTGGCAAATGCACGGTATTGTTTTTTCCAGGCTTCATCCTTTGATTGGCTAGGTTGTTGTGCATTGAGTACAATGCAAACAACAAGACCAAGAATCGTTAAAAGTTTTCTCATCAGTTGTATTTTTTTGTAAGATAATAATAAGCAAATAACCTATTATAAAATAGTGATGGATATGGAAGGGAGTCCAAAAAATAAAATTAATTAGTTGATATTCAATAACTTAATATCAGGTAAATCAAAAACCAACTTGTTAAACGGAAACCAGGAAATAATTGAAATTACTGATCTGTGTTTCTTGATTTACAATCAGTGATTTAACTGAGCAGGGTAGTATTCGCTGCATATTTCAAATAAATATTGTAAAAAATTGGGTAGAAATAAAAACTAACTATATTTGTCTATCAAATTAATAGACTAATATAATTATCATGAAACCAGCATCCAGCAACTGTAAGGTATTCTTTCTTTCGGCCTATTATACCACTTCTTTGTGTTGTTGTGATTCCTGTTGTTAATCTCCTGGGTTATTTGGATTGGGCAATTTCAGACTAGATTTTATAAAAGCAATAAGTCCCGGGGTCTTACACTTTTCATAGAATACATTTCTTCGAAGTGAGACAATTATTTGCCGGGCACCAATTGACTACGCATGCCTGATGAAATGGGTGGCTTTCGGTTTGATAGTAATCGAAAACTACAAGCGTTTTGGTTTTTATTTCGCATAGTTTCTTTTGGACACGGCCCATGGTTTCTACCATAGGCCTTTATTCATCAAATAAAGTCTATATATTTGATAGACTAATAAATAACAAAATCAATGAAAGATTTGCTTAGGGCTGACTTCCATTGTAAATTAATTAAATAGCAACCTATGAGTTTACTAAAGCAATGCAAACAATATCTACTATTGACATTTCTTTTTATCGCCTTTTTAAGCAA
>CAIWKU010000475.1 GCA_903913355.1 uncultured Bacteroidota bacterium
AAAATGTTTCATATGAAAAATCCCAATGCCGTATTATTGAAAGAATTACAGGATGCCGGGGTAAAATTTATTGCCTGTGGGCAGGCAATGGGTTTTCTGGAAGTACCTAAGCAATCGCTTTCGGCTGATGTAAAATTGGCACTGACTGCGAATGTGATCCTTTCTTCTTATCAGAGACAGGGGTTTGTGCTTTTTAATGAGGATGTGGAGAATTAGGGCTTGAGACAACTACGGGATATACTTTGCGTTCCTTGCGCGTTCATTGCGTCCTTTGCGCTACTGCTTTTAATGGTAACTTTTAGAAGCTGGAACGCAAAGGACGCAATGAACGCGCAATGAACGCAAAGGTGTATTGTGATATTACGGCATTCTAATTCTGTTTTTCAGCGGGTTGGGTGGGTTTTGACTCAAAATGGCTGGTTCTGAGGCCTTTCCAGGGGGCATTTTTAGGCGATAGGAAGGGGCTTGAACCCCTCCCTAGCAATTTCTAATTTTATTTTCAGTTTTTCTGATTTTTAGGGAGCATCCCCTTACCTTTGCCGCCAAGTTGGAAAAATTGGTTTCCGGCTATGAATTCGTACATTTTTAAACCTTAATATATCTCCTGAGATGGCTACAAAAGGTAAGATCAAACAGATTATCGGTGCGGTGGTTGACGTTCATTTTTCTGATGATAACGTGTTACCCGAAATATTTAATGCCTTGGAAATCACAAGGGAAAACGGCGAAAAACTCATTTTAGAAGTGCAGCAGCATTTGGGTGAGGACAGTGTTCGTACGATTGCCATGGACGGTACTGAGGGTTTGGTTCGCGGTATGACGGTTATTGATACCGGTCGCGCGATTACCATGCCGATTGGTGAAGGTATTAATGGTCGTTTATTTAATGTAACCGGAGATGCTATTGATGGATTGCCGCAAGTAAGTAAAGCAGGCGGACGTCCCATTCATAATAAACCCCCATTATTTGAGAACCTGAGTACAGCTTCTGAAATTCTGTTTACGGGGATTAAAGTGATTGACCTGATCGAACCTTATGCAAAAGGGGGAAAGATCGGTTTGTTTGGTGGAGCGGGTGTAGGTAAAACCGTATTGATTCAGGAATTGATTAACAATATTGCCAAAGGGCATGGTGGATTATCCGTATTTGCCGGAGTGGGTGAACGTACCCGTGAAGGAAATGATCTGCTCCGTGAAATGATCGAAGCCGGTATCATGAAATATGGCGATAATTTCAAACATAGTATGGAAGAAGGTGGATGGGATCTGAGCAAAGTGGATCTGGAAGGATTGAAAGATTCAAAAGCCACTTTCGTATTCGGTCAGATGAATGAACCACCGGGAGCCCGTGCGCGTGTTGCCTTGAGTGGTTTGACCATTGCTGAATATTTCCGTGATGGAGATGGAACCGGTAAAGGAAAGGACATTTTGTTTTTCGTAGATAATATCTTCCGTTTCACACAAGCGGGTTCTGAGGTATCTGCCCTTTTGGGTCGTATGCCATCTGCGGTAGGTTACCAGCCAACACTGGCCACTGAAATGGGATTGATGCAGGAACGTATCACTTCTACCAAAAATGGTTCGATCACTTCTGTACAGGCAGTATATGTACCAGCGGATGACTTAACCGATCCGGCCCCGGCAACTACGTTTGCTCACCTGGATGCAACTACCGTATTGAGCCGTAAAATTGCGGATCTGGGTATTTACCCTGCGGTGGATCCATTGGATTCAACTTCAAGAATTCTGACACCCCAAATTGTTGGTGAAGCACACTATGAATGCGCTAACCGTGTAAAACTGATTTTACAGCGATACAAAGAATTACAAGATATTATTGCGATTCTGGGTATGGATGAATTGAGTGAAGAAGATAAAATGACCGTACAACGTGCCCGTAAAGTGCAACGTTTTCTTTCTCAGCCCTTCCATGTGGCTGAACAGTTTACCGGATTAAAAGGTGTATTTGTAGATATCAACGATACAATCCGTGCTTTCAATGCAATCATGGATGGTGAAGTAGATGAATATCCTGAAGCAGCATTTAACCTGGTAGGTACTTTAGAAGATGCTGTCGAGAAAGGTAAGAAAATGATTGAGTCAGCTAAATAGTCGTCAAATTTTCAAATTTCAAATTATTTCATGGTTTTAGAAATATTAACTCCCGAAAAAAAGATCTACAGCGGTGATGTATATGGGGTATTATTACCCGGCATCACTGGTTTGTTTGAGGTGTTAGATAAGCATGCTCCTTTGGTAAGTGCTTTGGGGAAAGGCAACCTGAAAATTTTACTGGATAAAAACAAAGCAGAAAATTATTCTATTCAGAGTGGGTTTGTAGAAGTGTTGAATAATAAGGTAACCGTTCTTGTAGAAGGGGCCACTGCTCTGTAAAAGAAAATAGTTGATATACTATTCGAAAAGCCTCCGATACCGGGGGCTTTTTGTTTTTCAACCCCCGTTAAAATGCCCTCCCCATTGCGTATTTAATCCTATTGTATTGCTTCTTATCAGTTGGTTATTTTGTTCTGTTCTAACAAAACCTTATTGCAATAAGTCGAAGTACCCCGATGTCGGATTTTCATGTTTGGGGAAATCAAAAACTAACAAAATGAAATACAGATTTCTTTTAGCGGGTATGGCACTGTTTATTTTTATCATTTCCTGTGAGAAAAAATTAGCGGAGGTAAAAGCAAAGCCATCAGTTTCAGCCATGGCAAATAGTCTGTATACCAGTGCCGGTTTTATCAGTTTTAGCAGAAATTTTATTACAGATTTTGCAAGACAGGCCGATTATTTCCGTTCGGCTGGCCTCAATAGTCGCCAAAATGAGTTGGCCGGCAAATTGAAACTGGCAGGGGATGATGATGCAGCGCTGGCTTCGGTTTTTAACTCCTATGGTGTATCAATAGATGAAGTGGTGGCCAGAAAAAATAAAGTGGATAATGACCTATTGGGTTTCATAAACGAGAATAAGGTATTATTGTCCTATTCTGAAAGCGAGGTATGGGATATTATCCGGGAAGGAATTAATTTAGGATGGCAATCAAATCTACCCGAATGGCAACAGATCAAAACTGCTACCATCCGAATGTCGAGTAACCAGGTAGGCATGAATTCAATCGGGGCTTCAGGATACCAGGCCAATCAACTGGATGCTTCGAAAGTATGGGAATGTCTGAAAGATGCCATCGGTATCGGATCGGCTTCTATTTTGGGAATTGCCGGACTTCAAAAATTGGCGCAGGAAGGTATACAAACGGCTGTTATAACTGTTTCTAAATGGTTGGCCAAGAGAGCAGGTTGGATAGGAGCGGTCATTGTTGTTCTCGATTTTAGTTCTTGTGTGTATTCACAAGCGGTTGATTAAATCAATGTATATGAAGCTGATAAAATTTTTATTAATCGTGTATGTTTTTTTTCTGATTGTGGTGGGTCCTATTCTCCATATCTCCGGTTTTTTTCTGAATAGGAAATTAATTGGCGGAGCAGAATATGCCATGGCAACTATTTTTTTTGTGGTGGCTCTTTTGATTTATCAGGGAAAAGACAAAAAGACAGCATAATAGTCTTTTTCGTGAATGCCTTCTACCGAATGATTTTTATCGGTAGAAGGCATTTTTTTATCTGTTAGGTTTTCAATCGAATTAGTAGGTTTTTTTTAACACAAATAAAAATGTGAATGCAGCGTCAAAAAAATATTAGATAGGTAACTATTTGAAAAAAAAGGATTCTCATTGTGATATATTTTTTACCAAAAATCATCAATATGAGAACGAAAACTATTCTTCGCATTTCTTTATCCGCATCTTTTCTAATTGTACTCAGTACAATTGTTGCAAGTTGTAATAAAACCCCGGTCGTACCTATTGCAGTATTAAATGTTGACTCATCTAAAACGATTACAGCCTTTGATCCAGCAGTCAGTTTTTCAAATTACAAAACCATAGCGCTTACAGATTCTGTTTCAGTTGCCAATGGTTTTTCAGTTAGCAAAGAACTAACGAAAACAGACTCGGCTTACTTGGTTTCATTAGCAACCAGTTTTTCTGCTAAAGGCTTTACCATAGTTACTAAAACTGCGCATCCTGATTTGGTATTGAATATCACCAGGATTGCCAGTACCACAGATGGGTTGGTAGATAATGTAAGCTATTGGAATAATTACAGTATGCTATATAATCCAACTGTATTTGGAGAAAGCGGGGTTTCTTATACAACTAATTTTACTACTTCCCAAAGTGTTGAGGATGGGGTATTGAGTTTTGAATTACTGGATATTAAAAATGCATCTGCCAATAATCAAATTAATATTATCTGGAATGGAATGATCAGCGGGTATTCTTTGCTTTCTGATATTAGTTCAGTATCTATTGAAACGGGGATTTTATTTAAGAAATCGCCTTATCTTAAAGCTAATTAGAATAAGTAGG
>CAIWKU010000476.1 GCA_903913355.1 uncultured Bacteroidota bacterium
ATATCAATCATAGAAGCATTCAAAGCCGGACCAGGTGCTGAATTAAATACCAATCTTACCGGGTCTGCCTTACCGCCTATGCCCAATGGATGAATCTCACAACTGGGTTTTGCATCGGCAATGCTTTCACAGATTTCCAGCATATGGCTTCCTAATACCATCCGGTTATCCGGATTAAAATGGTAAGTGTAATCTTCCATAAAACTATTTCCGCCTTTCATACCACTGCCCATCACTTTCATGGCCCTTACCAAGGCTGCAGTTTTCCAATCGCCCTCTCCCGCAAACCCATATCCTTTTTTCATTAATCGCTGTGCTGCAATACCGGGTAATTGCACCATGCCATGCAGATCTTCGAATGTATCTGTAAATCCCTTGAAATTTCCGTTCTCCAAAAATGTTTGTATCCCCAATTCTATTCTTGCAGCTTCTCTTAAGGATTGTCGTTGTTCGCCCTTAGGTAATAAGGATTCTGCAAGGGTATAATCAGATGAATATTCTTCGATCAGTCTGTCAATTTGTTTATCACTGATCGAATTGATCACCGCTACCAGATCACCTACACCATAAGTATTGACACTATACCCAAACTTAATTTCCGCTTCTACCTTATCACCTTCTGTAACAGCCACATTTCGCATATTATCCCCAAACCTGGCAAATTTGGCAGATTGCCAATCGGCCCATGCAGCGGCGGCTCTTGTCCAGGCATTGATCTTTTCCAATGATTCCGGATCTTCCCAATATCCCACTACCACTTTACGGTTCAGTCGCATACGACTCATGATAAACCCAAACTCACGATCGCCATGTGCAGACTGATTCAGGTTCATAAAATCCATATCGATAGTTGCCCAGGGAATATCCCTATTGAACTGTGTATGAAAATGCAACATCGGTTTATTCAAAATACGCAGTCCCCCAATCCACATTTTTGCGGGAGAGAATGTATGCATCCAGGTAATGATACCAATACAGTCAGTTGATTGGTTGGCTTCCATACAAACTGCATAAATTTCCTCTGCTGTTTTTACCGTTGGCTTATATACTACCGTTACCGGTATTTGTGTGGCAGTATGTAATGAAGCAGCAATGGTTTGCGAATGTTGCGCCACCTGCAATAAAGTTTCTTCTCCATACAAATGCTGGCTTCCCGTAACAAACCAGACTTCCTTTTTCTTCAGATCTATCATAATCATCTTTTTAGTATGCAATAAATTTTATTAATTTCCATAACCCCTTACACGCAACCCATACTCCCTAATCTTTAACACAATCTCAAAATAAAATAGCCAAAAAAAGTACACCTATTTGGCTATTAGCTCAATATCTTTTACCTGTGTTGGAAACCATACCATCATTTCACCTTGTCCCCGGTTTGCCCAGCTATAATAAGGAATGGCAGTCAGTTTTTGTTTCACAGTAGAAATGGAATTTCCATTCGCTACAATTACGGCAGGCACTACTGCTGTAAGCACCGTTACCCCATGTAGTAATGCAGGTTGAAATTGAGTGGTAAATTTTGTATTGTTAGGGATAATTAAGTTCGCTGCCTTTCCATGATTATCCACCCATTCCGCACAATACATCAATGGACCGCGTTGCAAGGCAACTTTACCAATATCATCAGTGAGTTTTTCGTTGGCTGATACGGTTCTTACTTCCATCGGTAACAGCATCTCTATTTTATCGCCTTTTTTCCAGGATCTGCTGATAACAGCGTATCCATGTTCCATGGTATACGCAAACGGCTGACCATTTACTTTGATGATGGTTTTCTGATTAGACTGATCGGTAAACGAATACAGATCAGAAGGCACTGCCTGATTCATAGCCCATCCCGGAATCCGGATCTTCATAGCAAAATTGTCAGAGCTTGCCGGATCAAGGGTAAATACCAATCCCCCATCCCATGGGTAATTATTTTGCTGTGTGATCTGTACTGTCTGGTTATGAATAGTAAGGTCTGCTTTTCCATTGATGAAAAGATTTACATATACATTCTCATCTTTCTGTGCATATACATATCCCGGAATAGAAGGAATCAATCTTACTAAATTGGTTGGGCAGCAGGAACATTCAAACCAACCTGATCTTTCAAATTCAATATCTGCATGTTTAAAATTATGCGTGATCTGCATGGCATTGGTGTAGAAAAATGATTTTCCATCCAGTCCAATTCCTGAGATCAGTCCGTTATACAATGTTTTTTCTAAAACATCGATATACTTAGCATCTCCATGCAGTAAAAACATCCGATAGTTCCAGTAAACATTGGCAATGGCTGCACAGGTTTCATTATATGCAGTCGCATTGGGCAATTCATAATTTTTCCCATAACGCTCACCGTCACCAATCGCTCCCACGCTTCCCTGTACATAGTATTTTTTCTGTACCATGTTTTCCCAGATCTTGTCTATGGCATGCAACAGACTATCATCACCGGTTAAAGCAGCCACATCGGCCATAGCTGAATACAGGTAACCTGCGCGAACTGCATGTCCTTCCGCTTCCTCCTGTTGTACCACAGGAATATTATCCTGCCAGTAAGCTCCATTTTTCCAGGGATCAGTACTCTTGGTATCGTAGCCTGTAAAATGGCCTCTTTCTTCAATAAAAAATTTAGCCGTTGCCAGGTACTCTTTTTTGCCCGTAACACGGTATAGTTTTACCAATCCCATTTCTACTACTTCATGACCGGGTGCCACATGTTTTTTATCCGGACCAAATACAGAACAAACCAGGTCGGCATTTTTCAGTGCAATGTTTAAGAGATTTTTTTTCTTAGTGGCCATAAAATGTGCCACCGCAGCTTCGTATAAATGACCCGCATTGTATAATTCGTGACTGAGTTCTCTTTCTTTTTCCCATCTTTCTTTTCCTGACCATGAATGAACCGCGGCAGGATCAATGGTTCTGGCGGTATATAGATAACCATCGGGCTCCTGTGCATTACCAATGATAACAATCAATGAATCGATATAGGCTTCCAGTTTTGCATCCGGATATAAGGCAAGAGAATAGGATGCCCCTTCTATGGTTTTATAAATATCGGTATCGTCAAAAGGATAGCGTGTGCAGAATTTTCCTTTTTTTTCTGCGGCCATGATAAAATTTTTCACCCGCCCGGTGCTTTCACATCTTGAAAAAGAAGCCGGTATAGTTACCATCCTGTTCACCTGTATTCGGGGCAGCCAGAAATTATCTGACAACTTTACCTGGGTAAACGGAACTGATTGGATAGAATAATCTTTTTGCTGCCCGTATAGTATAGAAGCAGACACAATACTTAGTAAACAAATTATTTTTTTCATGGTTACTATTTATACTAAGATCATTTTACAGAAAACTGGTAACGGGTTGAATGCGTATAGGTTTCGCCTGGCTTAAGTATCGTATTCGGAAAAGAAGGCTGATTGGGCCCGTCAGGAAAATGTTGTGTTTCCAAACAAAGTGCCGCATGCTGTGCATACACCCAACCATATTTTCCGGTTAATGTACTATCCAGGAAATTTCCTGTATAAAATTGTAGTCCGGGTTCTGTAGTCAGTACATCCATTACACGGCCACTACCGGCATCATACACAGTGGCTATTTTTTCCAGCCCTTTTGTATTTCTGGATAATACCCAGTTATGATCATAGCCTCCTTTTACAAGCGAAATATCTTTACCAACCAGTTTGGGCGAACTGAAATCCATGGGTGTACCCTTCACATCGGGTAATTGTCCGGTTGGAATCAGCAGACTATCTACCGCAGTATATTTAGCAGCCTGTATCATGATTTCATGATTGAGTATCGTAGGCTCTTTCCCCCCGGATAAATTAAAATAGCAATGATTGGTCAGATTTATTGGAGTGGCTTTATCTGTTGTAGCAGTATAATCAATCTGTAAACCATTGCCGGAAGTAACTGTATAGATCACCTGTACTTTCAGGTTTCCAGGAAACCCCTGGTCGCCATCGGGACTGGTATAAGTCAATTGCAAACTGCTATCTCCAGGCATACGTGTGGCAGTCCATATTACTTTATCCAAACCCCTGATTCCTCCATGAAGTGTATTGCCATGATCGTTAAGCGTCAATTGATAGGCGTGTTTATCCAATTCAAATTTCCCTTTGGCAATACGATTACCATAACGCCCTACGATAGCACCGATATAAGGGTTTGTCTTTTGTAAATATCCTGGAAGCGTATCGAAGCCCAATATAACATCCCCCATAGTCTTATCCTTTCCGGGAACCATGATGCTGGTTACCGTTGCACCATAATTGATAATACTTACCTGCATTCCTGTAGGGCTGGTAAGCGTATATTTTGTTACTGCCTCATTCTCTAATGTGCCGAATGGCTTTTCGGTAACACTGTATTGATTGGCTTTGGTATCGGCGTTTTGATGGGTTCCACAAGCCGTTAGCAAAACGATTGCTGGGAGTAAAATGGATAGTACCTGTTTTTTCATATGGCTGTATTTACAATCGATTTTATACTTGTCCGTAATAACTATCCGGACCATGTTTTCTTTCAAAATGTTTTTTGATCAGGGCTTCTTTTAACCTGGGTGAATCGGGTCGTATCTGTTCTGTGAGATAAGCCATTTGCGCAATACTTTCCAGCACTGCACTATTATACACAGCTTTTTCAGGCGTTTTACCCCAGGTAAAGGGAGCGTGATTACCTACTAAGATCATTTCTACTTCTTCATAACTCAATCCTTTTTCCTGTAAGCAATTGATGATCTGGATACCTGTTTCATATTCATAATTTCCTGTAATCATCTGGTCGCTCATCGGCGGAGCACAGGGAATATCGATTGTGGTATGATCCGCATGCGTTGTACCATAGATAGGAATATCTCGTTGGGTTTGCGCCCAGGCTGTTCCATAAGTGGAATGTGTATGTACGATGCTGCCAATGGTAATCCAATGTTTGTATAAAACGGCATGGGTAAGTGTATCGGAAGATGGACGAGGTTTGCCTTCTACCGTTTTACCATCCAGATCAACAATCACTATTTTATCAGGAGAGAGATCTTCATAAGGAACACC
>CAIWKU010000477.1 GCA_903913355.1 uncultured Bacteroidota bacterium
AATGTATGAAATTGTTCTTCGCACAGATCAATAAAACCCGGAGGAAAGCACAGATAATTCATACTTACCAATGCATCTTCAGAAACTTCGTGTGCACCTGTTGTATCTGTGTAAGTGATTTTACCATTTTCTCCCCTGAAAATGCTGGTACGCTCATTAATATCAGTAAGATCGTTTTGCGCATTCACTTCACAAACACCTCTGCTAACACTTCCATTATCACTTAATGTATTTTTTAATTCATAACCGATAATAGAATAGGTCTTTTCATTGCACTGGGTGGTTAGGAAATCATAGGCTTTTACAAATGCATCACTACCGTAAAAATCATCCGCATTGATTACTGCAAATGGTTCGTTTACTTTTCCTTTACAGCATAAAACAGCGTGGGCAGTTCCCCATGGCTTGGTTCTTTCTGCAGGTATGGTTCTGCCTCCGGTAAATGCATTAAGGTGTTGATACACATAATCTGTAGCCACCTTCCCGGCCAGTTTTGGTTCAAATATCGATTTAAAGGCATCGGCAAAATCTTCGCGAATAATAAATACAACTTTTTCAAATCCGGCACGTATTGCATCGTAAATTGAATAATCCATGATAGTTTCGCCGCTGGGGCCGAAAGATTGTGTCTGTTTTTGGCTTCCATATCTGCTGGCCATTCCTGCTGCCAGAATAACGAGGGTGGGTTTCATAGGGTATATTTATAGGTGGTAAAGCAATAGGTTTGGCTAAAGCAACAAATCATTTTTATGCATGCAAATTTACAAAATGTTCGGATACAGCCCATAAGAGTTCTGTCTGATGAAAGAATCCATACGGACATACTTCGTCTCGATCTATTTCATCCAATTGTTAGCGGCAACAAATGGTTTAAGCTTCAATATTATCTGGAAGAAGCACTTGTCTCCCCAAAAAAGACCATCGCCACATTTGGCGGGGCTTTTTCTAATCATATAGTTGCCACAGCTTTTGCCGCTGCAGAACTGGGTCTGAACAGTATTGGAATCATCCGAGGTGAAAAAATTGGCGACTCCCCAACCCTCCGGGATGCGGAATCGTATGGAATGAATCTGGTGCATATTGACAGAAATGAATACCAAAACAAAGAAAAAATCCGGCATACCCTTCCCGACCCTGATATCTACTGGGTAAATGAAGGTGGCTATGGGCATCCAGGAGCCAAAGGGGCATCTGGTATCATCAGTCTTTTTGACACTTCCCATTACTCCCATGTTGTCTGCGCTGTAGGTACGGGAACCATGATGTCAGGACTTATTAGTGCTGTTCAACCCGAACAAAATGTTGTAGGAATAAGCATTTTAAAAAACCATTTTGGGCTAAAAAAGGAAGTGACCTCTTTATTGTCGCATACAGCTAGTCAAGAGCGTTTTTCGCTTATTCATGACTATCATTTTGGAGGATATGCCCGTCAAACACAAGAACTATTCGATTTTATGAACTGGTTATGGGAAAATGAGCAGATACCAACAGATATCGTATACACATCCAAACTGGTTTTTGCTGTAAAAGACCTGATAAACAAGGGTGTCTTTCCAAAGGGGAGCAGACTGCTAATCATTCATAGCGGCGGGTTACAGGGGAATCGATCGGTTTCCCCTGGTAAATTATGTTTCTAATATCTTTATATTTATACCCATATATTTATACCCCATGCATAAGTTTTCCTTTTTACTATTTTTTATACTGGCAGTTACCCCCCCGTCCGGTTTATTTGCACAAAAATCAGGTGCCAAAGCAACAGCAAGTGCCAATAACGAGATGATTAGTATCTATATGCAAAAAATACCGATACTTAGCTTGACCAAAACTGCCTACCAGCATTTCAAAGATTCTTTGCACGCAAATACAAAAGATGCTTTACACAAGATCAATGATCATAAGATTGAATGGATACCTGCAGTAAAAGAAATCGTTGCTCCAGTTCCTGACATGCAAACGACTGTTACAGAGACTAAAAAATCTTATGATTCCTTAGCCACACCTAATGAACCCCAGGTAAATCCCATTGCCAACGAACAGCCGGTTACGCATCTCCCTGTTACCGAATACAAAACTATGAGTGCCGTTGCTCCGGAGAATTTCCGTATCTATGAAAATAATATTTACCGGAGAACCTTAAGCACTCAGAAATTCAGGAAATTCAGGGATTCCATCGCCACAAAAACAAAAGATACCCTTTACATAAAAATGGATAATCGTGTAGATATTCACCCTTATCATAACAAACCTAAAAAACTGGGCAAAATAGCTCCCCCGGTAGCCCCTGCAACCAGTGCCCCAAACAGCCCAATCGCCGTATTCACCAATACCAATGGGTATGTAACCATCAATTTGCCGCTTGTCAAATCACATAGTTACCGACTTGTTTTCTTTGATGCAGATGGAGCCCAGTTATTTGATATCAAATCGCTAAAAGAATCTGAACTGGTTTTAGACAAGACCAATTTTGTGCATGCAGGTTGGTTTACCTACGAATTATATGAAGATGAAAAACTAAAAGAGAAGAACAAATTTCAACTGCAGAAAGATTAAGGAATTAACAGACAATTAAATACTTTTTGAAAATTGTTTTTCACATTCCGTTTTACTTCATCCATAGGAACCTGATAGCCTAATTCTTTTTCCAGTGAAGTAACTGCTTTGTTCTGTATACCACAGGGAACAATTCCCTCAAAATAACTCAGCTCTGTATTTACATTAAAGGCAAATCCATGCATAGTAATCCACCGGCTGCATTTTATGCCCATAGCACAAATTTTTCTTTCTTTCCCTTTTATTCCTGGGTCCAGCCAAACGCCGGTCTCTCCTATACTCCGATCTCCCTGTAGTCCATATTCAAAAAGGGTATCTATTATTACCTGTTCCAAGCTTCTCAAATACCAGCCCAGATCTGTTTTAAATTTTTCCAGATCCAATATCGGATATCCTACCAATTGACCAGGGCCATGAAAAGTAATGTCTCCTCCCCGATTGATATGAAAATATTCAATATTTCTTTCTGTTCTTTCGGTTTCTGATAATAAAATATTTTCTGTATTTCCGCTCTTACCTAGGGTATATACAGGATTGTGTTCAACAAATAAGAGATGGTGTATGGTTGGGATTTCAGCGGGTAGAATTGCTTCTTCTCTATTTCTACAGGCTGCCTTAATAAGTGTATTCTCCTTTAATAAATCCTCCTGATAATCCCATGTTTCTTTATATGCTTTTGATCCAAGATCCGAGAATTTTACATGCTGCATAGATCAAAATTAAGAATTAGCGGCTATAAACCCGTTCTTGTCATTTTTAATGCCATGGCAGTTAAGATTTCAGGTAGAGAGAACGATATCTGCCAACTTCCCTACAATCAGTTATTTTTGCCAGATGCTGGATGAAATAGATAACCTACCTGAAGAAAATACGGAAACGCTATATGAGCGAAAGACCTTTTCGGTAGATAAAGGACAGGAACCCTACCGGATAGATAAATGGGTGCAAATGCACCTAGAGGGAGCCACACGCAATAAGGTTCAGAAAGGTATTGAAGCGGGATTTCTTACTGTGAATGGAAAAGTGGTTAAGAGTAACTATAAAATAAGACCAGGGGATGAAATTGTTATTATGAGTCTGGTGAATCCGGAGCATACGATTCTCAAAAGGGAAAACATTCCATTAAATATTGTTTACGAGGATGATTCACTCATGGTAATCAATAAACCACCCAATATGGTGGTTCATCCCGGAGTTGGAAATTTTAGTGGTACTCTTTTGAACGGGGTAGCCTATTATCTGGAGCAGCAGAATCCGAATATTGATGAAGAAGCATTACCCAGGTTTGGCCTGGTTCATAGAATAGATAAGAACACCACCGGCCTGATTGTTCTGGCCAAAACACCCGTTGCAGCTGCATTTCTGGCGAAGCAGTTTTTTAACCATACTGTCAAAAGAAAATATGTGGCCCTGGTTTGGGGTAATATCGAAGAAAATGAAGGCACGATTACCGGGCATATTGCCCGCCATCAGCAAAACCGCAAAATGTTTGATGTGTATCCCGAAGGTGAAATAGGAAAACATGCCATTACACATTATAAAGTTCTGGAGCGGTTTAATTATGTAACCTTGGTAGAATGTGTTCTTGAAACAGGGCGAACACATCAGATACGTGTCCACATGAAACATATCGGACATACGCTTTTCAATGACTGGGAATATGGCGGTGACCGAATACTAAAAGGCACAATCTATACCAAGTATAAACAGTTTGTTGAAAATTGTTTTGAGCTTTGCCCGCGTTGCGCATTGCATGCAAGAACACTTGGTTTTATACACCCGGTTACACATAAGGAAATTATGTTTGAGTCTTCTTTACCTGATGATATGGAAAAACTGGTTGAAAAATGGCGAGGGTATATGAATCATCAAAACCAAGGATAACAGCATATTAAAATCAACTAAAGTATCATAATTTTTAACCAGGCCAGCTGCTTACCACAGGTTAAAAAACCGCTTATATTTGCTAATAAACTAAGCTTATGTCTACAGACATCCGAAATAACTGGCAACTGCAAGAAATCAAAACAATCTATCAAACACCATTACTGGAATTGGTTTTCAGAGCAGCTACTTTACACAGGAAATATAATGATACTGCGGAAGTGCAGGTTTGTACTTTACTTAGTATTAAAACCGGAGGATGTAGTGAGGACTGCGCTTATTGTCCACAAGCTTCCCGTTATGATACCGGCGTAGGTGTACAGGCACTTCTCAAAAAAGAAGATGTTCTATCCTATGCACAAAAAGCAAAAGATGCAGGCAGCACGCGGTTCTGTATGGGTGCCGCATGGAGAGAGGTTAGGGATAACCGCGATTTTGACAGGGTTTTGGAAATGGTAAAAGGTGTAAATGAAATGGGGATGGAAGTATGTTGCACTTTGGGGATGCTTACCGCAGAACAGGCCCAGAAACTCGCTGATGCAGGATTATATGCCTATAATCATAACCTGGATACGAGTAAAGAACATTATAGTGAGATTATTACTACCCGAACCTATAACGACCGATTACAAACACTGGATAATGTTCGGAAAGCCGGAGTTTCTGTTTGCTGCGGAGGCATTATTGGGTTAGGGGAAACACATGAGGATAGAATTCAGATGTTACATACACTATCTACTTTACCTGAACATCCGGAAAGTGTTCCCATCAATGCGCTGGTTCCTATTCCGGGAACTCCCTTAGCAAATAATAAAAAGGCAGATATATGGGATATGGTACGCATGATCGCCACCGCGAGAATATTGATGCCCAAAGCCATGGTGCGACTGAGTGCCGGAAGAACAGAAATGAGTATTGCTGAGCAGGCGCTTTGTTTTATGGCTGGTGCTAATTCCATATTTGCAGGAGATAAATTGCTAACCACGCCTAATCCAAGTTTTGATGAAGATAATGCGATGTTTCAGCTACTTGGACTTGCTCCCAGAACTGCTTTTAAAGAAGAAAAGCAGTATCTCCATGAAATGGTGGAGGTCTAAAACAAAAAATATGATAAAATCATGGGATATTTAATGTCCTGTTAAGTGTTTGGTATTGTATTTGCCTTACCCTTTACGAATACGTATTTTTATCAGTAAAACCCATTTCGTCTGAAGCGTGCCTTGAAAATATTCCGCAGAACCGTTATTGTGTTCTCCACGCTTATCCTGCTGGCATTTTTAGCCATTCAAACCAGTTTTGTACAAAATTGGCTGATACATATCGCTACTACCCGACTTTCTGAAGCCTTACAAACAGAGGTATCTGTAAAAAATGTAAGTTTTTCGCTGTTTAATCGGCTTAATCTGGAAGGGACGCTGGTTAGGGATAAACAGAAAGACACCTTGCTATATGCCGGAATTTTACAGGTGAAAATTTCAGATTGGTTTTTTCTAAAACAAAAACCTGAGTTAAAATATATAGGCCTGCAAGATGCAGTAATCAAAATCGGGCGGAAAGACTCTGTATGGAATTATGGATTTCTTGCAGATTATTTTGCCTCCCCTACCCCGAAAAAGAAAGGTGATGGTCTCAATTTTGATATCAAAAAAGTAGACCTGAAGAATATTCATTTTGTTAAGAATGATCTGTGGCGTGGAGAAAGAATGACCATAGAATTAGGAGGGTTGGCACTCGATGCTGAAATCATTGATCCTTCCAAAAAAATATTCCAACTGAAAGAAATAACACTTACCAATCCATTTGTAGAAATCCAGGGACTTGACCCTCTTAGACCCACTTCAATTGCAAAACGCAACTCTATTGAGTTGGATACCGGTATGTACCTTAACCCGGGGAATTTGAGTATTCATGTAAACAATATTAAGATCAGCAACGGTAAATTATTCCTTGATAGTGACTCAGATATTCCTTCCACTCATTTTGATGGCGCACATATTCAAATGAGCAAATTAAATGGAACAATTACAAATTTCAGTTTTGTAAAAGATACACTGCGTGCAAATGTTTCTGTTTCTGTGAAAGACAGGTGTGGCTTGGAGATTAAAAAACTGAAAACAAGTTTCAAATTCACTCCACAAATTATGGAGTTGTCAAAGATGGACCTGCAGACAAATAAAAGTCATTTGACTAATTATTATGCAATGCAGTTCAAAGACTTTAATAAAGACTTTAACAAGTATGATAGTCATGTCATCATGGATGCCCATTTCAAAGATGCAAAAGTGAGTAGTGATGATATCGCTTTTTTTGCACCAGAACTAAAGGACTGGAAAAAGGAAGTGATGCTAAACGGGCATTTTGTTGGATCTGTTGAAAATTTTACTGTTACCAATTTAAAAGCACAATCTGGCGCCACCTCCAATATCAGTGGAACATTAAGTATGCAAGGTCTTCCGGATATGGATAAAACTAAGATTGTTTTCAGCAACGGCACCTTACAAACCAATTACTATGATTTAGGAATATTTATTCCCTCTCTGAAAGAGGTAACTTCGCCTAATCTTGCCGCCTTGGGGACCATTTATTACAGAGGTAATTTCAGTGGCACTATCTATAACTTCATAACTGCCGGAACATTCAGCACACAACTAGGAGGAGTGGTTACCAATATCGGCCTTCAGTTACCGAGAAAA
>CAIWKU010000478.1 GCA_903913355.1 uncultured Bacteroidota bacterium
TGGATTTACTGAAAAATATCAATAAAGAAGATAAAACCGTTCCGGAAGCCGTTGAAAGAGCCATCCCTCAAATAGAGAAACTGGTTTCAGCCATCAGCGATAAAATGCTGGCAGGGGGAAGATTATTCTATATAGGCGCGGGCACCAGCGGAAGATTGGGAATTGTTGATGCCAGTGAATGTCCGCCTACTTTTGGAGTTCCTTATGGACTGGTGATCGGATTAATTGCAGGTGGAGAAAAGGCTATCACCCAGGCAGTGGAATTTGCCGAGGATAGCGCTGAGGATGGTTGGACAGATCTTCAAAAACATTTTATTAGTGATAAGGATGTGGTAGTAGGACTTGCCGCCAGTGGCACAACACCCTATGTAATAGGGGCTTTAAAACAATGTCGCAAAAGGGGAATTATTACGGGAAGTATCAGTTGTAATCCATCCTCCCCGGTTTCAGCCGAAGCGGATTATCCGGTAGAAGTAGTGGTGGGACCTGAATTTGTTACCGGTAGTACCCGAATGAAGAGTGGAACAGCGCAAAAGCTGGTATTAAATATGATCTCCACTTCAATCATGATCCAGTTGGGACGGGTTGAAGACAATAAAATGGTGAACATGCAATTAAGTAATGTAAAGTTGGTTGACAGAGGCGTGAAAATGGTGATGGACGGTCTATCGCTGACAGATTACGAAAAAGCAAAAGACCTGTTATTAAAACACGGAAGTGTAAAAAAAGCAGTAGAAGCCGCTACCGCTTCTTAGCTGATATAGTATGCATGATATAGAACCTTTTTATAACTGGAGGCATATCTACATTGCCGAAGAAGATCCCAAATCACCTTTTTTTGGGAGGAAGTACAGCGAATTTACATTTTCTCAAACAGTATATAATTATTATATCCATCCACAATGGGATGATTTTGGGAGTAAGACGCTTTATCTCAAAATTATTTATGTTGACTATGAGTTGAATTTCGCCATCATAGAGTTGTTGGGAGAATGGAATGATGCAATAGAAAATGATATCATGGAATTGAAAAGGGAAGTGATGGATCTGTTATATAACCAGGGTATTTATAAATACATATTGATTACAGAAAACGTACTTAATTTTCATAGCAGTGATAAAGAATATTACCAGGAATGGTATGAAGAACTGAGTGAGCAGAATGGATGGGCTATTTCATTAAATATGCCGGAAGCCACCCAACAGGATTTCAAAAAGAAAAAACTGAACTATTATATCGAATTAATGGAGATTCCGGAATGGCGGGCGTATAAACCTTATCATCTTTTCAGGAAGATTGATGATGAGTTGATGAAAAGGTTGGACTAACGGCAAGCTTAAACTTGCTGACTATGATCTTCATTTATTTTTCTCTCAATTCTTCTGTCAGGAATTAACCATAATAAAGCAACTACAGCATATAAGGATAGACTAATCCATCCATTAAAACAGGCAAGTGCAATACCCAAAGCATATATAATAACAGAAGCTTTTTCTTTTGTATCATTTCCAACTGCTTTTGCCAATGTAGAGTTTTTTCCATGCAGGGTAACCAGAGATTTGGCAAGAATATAGTATGCAAGTCCAGCCATAAACAGATCAACCCCAAATAAAGCAGTAGGCCAGGATGCAAAATGGTTTTCACCCATCCAGCCCGAGGCAAAAGGCAGAAGTGACAGCCAAAAAAGCAAATGGATATTGGCCCACATTACTTTTCCATTGATTTTCGTTGCCGCATGAAATAAATGATGGTGATTATTCCAGTAGATTCCGATATTAATAAAACTCAGGATATAGCTGATAAAAACGGGTAGCAAAGGCTTCAATGAAATCAGTTGATCCCCCAACGGAACTTTCATTTCCAATACCATAATCGTAATGATAATGGCCAGTACCCCATCACTAAATGCTTCCAGTCTTCCTTTACCCATAGCGTAGTATTATTTATTTACCTGAAAGCGAAATCGTTTCATTATTTGAAAATAGCCAAAAACGACTTACCTTAACACCGAAATTTTCATCAGCAAAAAAAAGATACAATGTCATTACCCGTAAACAATAAAAACAGCGGAAAACCCGGAAGTAAAGGCCCGAAAGGGGGATTACAGGGTTCGAAATTTATCGCCAAACCCGGGGCCAAAGCAGCCGGGGCCAATAAAAAACCGATCAAAACCGGCGGCTCAAGAGGAAGTTGATCGCTTTAAATGGTGCTAGCAGAAAAGGAACAGAAGAACAAAAATGGAGCTATCAATGAAAATCCATTTGGTTCATTTGTTCCTTTTTTATGCGGATCCTTAACAAACACTATCAGGCTTTTTTGAATCCAATACGTTCTCTATTCTCCCAACTAATTTTTTCTGCTTTAGCATCCAGGAAATTCTCAATGGCTTCATATAGTAATTCCAACTGTTCGCTGTGGTTGCCCACTCTTTGTTTTATTTCCTCCATTTCCTCCGCCAATTCCTGGTAGGTATGAACATTCTGCCTGATAAAGACAAAAGTGCGCATAATCAGAATATTCATATGAATAGCACGGGAACTATGTAATACACTCGAAAGCATGGAAACACCCAATTCGGTAAATGCATAGGGCAGATATCTGTTCCCACCCCAACTTGAGGTTTCAGTTTGAAACCTCAAGTTGCTAAATTCCTCTTTGGTTAGTTTAAACATAAAATCTGGTGGAAATCGATCTGCATTTCGTTTTACTGCAAGATTCAATGATTTTACTGGCACTTCATATAATTTTGCCAGATCGCGATCAAGCATGATTTTTTGTCCCCGAACTTCATATATACTTTCCTGTATCAGAGGATGTTGCATGATAGTGGATAAAATGGTATCCTACAAACATACAATCGCAGAAAAAGCAAAAAACCAGTATTTATACCTGATATAAATTATCCTTCAATCCCCATTTTATGCGTAATTATTGCAAAGGACTAATAGAGAATAGCGATTATTGTAATCTGTCTATAATGCTTAATCCAAACTTACGGAGGGTGGTCAGTGCCAGATCATAACCGGCATCGGCATGACGTATGACACCCATTCCCGGATCATTTCTTAAAACCCTGCTAAGTCTCGCTGCAGCGGCATCAGTTCCATCAGCTACAATTACCATTCCTGCATGAATACTATATCCCATTCCTACCCCTCCTCCATGATGCAGACTTACCCAACTGGCTCCTCCGGCGGTATTTACTAAAGCATTTAATACAGGCCAATCGGCAACTGCGTCCGAGCCATCCAGCATGGCTTCGGTTTCACGATTTGGTGAGGCCACTGATCCCGTATCCAAATGATCACGCCCAATCACAATGGGCGCTTTTACTTTTCCGGTCCTAACCAGTTCATTAAAAGCCAATCCTGCTTTTTCTCTTTCGCCCTGTCCCAGCCAACAAATCCTTGCTGGCAAACCCTGAAAGGCGATTTTTTCTTTTGCCATTTTCATCCAGCGAAGCATGCTTTTATTTTCCGGAAAAAGTTCCATTACCAAAGCATCGGTAACGGCAATATCCTGGGGATCTCCGCTTAATGCTGCCCATCGAAATGGGCCTTTGCCTTCGCAAAAAAGCGGTCTGATATAGGCAGGAACAAAACCCGGAAAATCAAATGCATTTGTCAACCCATTCTCCTGGGCACGGGCACGTAAATTATTTCCATAATCAAATGTGATTGCCCCGTTTTTTTGCAAAGCAATCATCAGTTCAACATGTAATCGCATACTCTGGTAACTTAATATCAGGTATTCTTCAGGACGTTGATTTCGCAAATCAGCCGCTTCTTTATTTGATAAAGTGTGCGGAATATACCCAATTAATGGATCATGCGCAGATGTCTGATCAGTCAGTATATCCACCTTAATATTCCTTTCTATCAAACGTTGCAGCAAATGAACTGCATTCGCTACCACCCCGATACTAACTGTTTCTCCCGCTTTTTTTGCTGTTATTGCATAATCAATTGCTTCATCCAGTCCTGAAAATTTCAAATCCAGGTATTTTGTTTCTAATCGTTTATCAATTCTCCACTCTTCCACTTCTGCAATTAATGAAACTCCTCCGCACATACTGATAGCCAGTGGTTGCGCCCCACCCATTCCACCC
Organism: uncultured Bacteroidota bacterium; assembly: GCA_903913355.1. Lineage (GTDB taxonomy): Bacteria > Bacteroidota > Bacteroidia > Chitinophagales > Chitinophagaceae > Sediminibacterium. The sequence continues at coordinate 4,110 of CAIWKU010000478.1, forward strand.
AAACCGGCACTAACACTCAGCGTCCCTTTCAGTGTTCCTCCAAAATGTTTATCTGCTACCGCCGCAAATGTTTCATAAGTACCTTGTACAATACCCTGCGACCCAATATAAATCCATGATCCGGCCGTCATTTGTCCATACATCATCAATCCCTTTTTTTCCAACTCCGTAAAATGTTCCCAGGTAGCCCATTTAGGAACCAATTGTGAATTGGAAAGCAATACCCTTGGCGCATCCACATGTGTTTGTAGGATAGCAACGGGCTTTCCACTCTGAATCAACAAAGTCTCATCATTATTCAGGTCTTTTAAAGCTTTTATAATCAGATCCAGACTCTCAAAATTTCTCGCCGCTTTCCCCCTGCCGCCATATACAATCAAATCATCCGGTCTTTCCGCAACTTCCGGATTCAGATTATTTAATAACATCCTCAATGCCGCTTCCTGAACCCATCCCTTACAGTTCAATGATGTTCCGGTAGGTGTTTTGTATTTAACTGGATCGTAATGGAGTAATGACATCAGATGGTGGATTGTTTTTGAAACTTAGGTAATAGAAGTCAAAAGTAAAAAATCGAAAAATAGTAAATGTAACTTGCGATTTGCAGATTGTTTGGCTTTTGGCTTTTGGCTTTTGGCTTTTGGCTTTTGAATTTTGGCTTTTGAATTTTCAATTTCCCTAATAAACCAAATCCTCATACGCCCCCTGCAATTCCCCATACGCATGATTATCCCCTGCTTTTTTAGCAGCCGCCATTCCTTTTTCATACCATTCAATGGCCAAACGGGTTTCTCCCATTTTTTCGAGCAGTTTTGCCAGATGATAATAAGAGCCAATATAATCCGGTGAATCACTGAGAATGGCTTCGAAATATTCTCTGGCCTTGCCATCCTCTCCTATTTTGGTATATTCTAATGCCAAAGCGTGCCGTAAAAAATTATCGGAGGGATTGGCCTCCAAAAACTCCTTGATCTTTGCTATTCTGTCCATTTTCTAAAGGTATGAATTGGTTTACAGCCAAACCCTTCCCAGGGCAGTAAAAAATTAACAGGCAAAACTTTGTCACTTTCAAATCCTTCCTATATTTGCTAATAGTTGCATAAACAACTATTTTGTAAACCGACAAATTTCCGCTATGAAAATACTCGTCTGCATCAGCAAAACTCCGGACACCACGGCCCGCATCGCTTTCACAGATAATAATACCCAATTTGATGAAAACGGAGTGCAATGGATCATCAATCCGTATGACGAATGGTATTCCCTTGTAAGAGCCATTGAACTGAAAGAAAAAGATCCAACCACTATCATACACCTGATTACGGTAGGCGGCCCGGATTGCGACCCGGTTATCAGAAAAGCATTGGCCCTGGGTGGGGATGAAGCCATCCGTGTAAACGCTCCCGCTAAGGATAGCTATTATGTAGCTGCCCAGATTGCCGAAATAGCCAGGCAGGAGAAATATGATATCATTTTTACAGGTAAAGAAGCCATTGATTTCAATGGTTCTGCCATTGGCGGAATGGTGGCAGAATTAACGGATACTCCCTATATTTCTCTTGCAACCAAATTTGAACTTACCGGTAATACCGCGCTGATTTCCCGGGAAATTGAGGGTGGAGAAGAAATCGATGAAGTGTCTATACCGGTTGTGGTAAGTTGTCAGAAAGGAATGGCTGAACAAAGAATTCCCAATATGCGCGGTATCATGGCCGCCAGAACCAAACCCCTGAAAGTAGTAGAGCCAACTGCCATAGATGCATTAACCAGTATTCTCAGTTTTGAACTTCCACCAGCCAAAGCCGGTGTAAAACTGGTTAGTCCGGATAATGTTGCCGAACTGGTAAGATTACTTCACGAAGAAGCCAAAGCCATTTAGAAATCCAAGTATCCAACTTCAAAAAAATTATTATGTCAGTACTCATATTTGTTGATCAATCAGAAGGTCATATCAAAAAAGCTTCTTACGAAGTAGCTACCTATGGTGCCAAGCTTGCCGCACAACTCGGAACTACTGCGGAGGCACTTGTTTTAGGCACAATTACCGATAACCTGGCTGATTTGGGTAAATACGGTATCAAAAAAGTACACCAGGTAGCCAATGAAACCCTGAACCACCTCGATGCGCAATTATTTACAAACGTAATTGCAGAAGCAGTAAAACAACTCGGAGCCACTGTGGTTATTTTCTCGCATACCCAAACCGGCAAAGCCATTTCATCCAATGTTGCTGCCCGCTTACAGGCAGGTATTGTAACCGGTGCTTCCGCCTTACCGGATACTACTAATGGCTTTGTGGTAAAGAAAACCGTGTTTTCCGGAAAAGCATTTGCCAATATTGCCATTCATTCTCCTATTAAAGTCATTTCCCTGAATCCCAATAGCTTTCATACATTGGCGGGTGAAGGTGTTGCAGAAGTAAGTAGCTTGGCTATTGCCGTTGGCAATCCGAAAGTAAAAGTCAACTCAATTGATAAAATCATTGGTGAAGTTCCCTTAACAGAAGCAGATATTGTAGTAAGTGGCGGACGTGGCCTGAAAGGACCTGAAAATTGGGGTATCCTGCTTGACCTTGCGAAAGAATTACATGCAGCAACAGCTTGCAGTAGACCTGTAGCCGATGCAAACTGGCGACCACATCATGAGCATGTTGGACAAACAGGTGTTCAAATTGCACCCAATTTATATATTGCCCTGGGCATCTCCGGTGCTATACAGCACCTGGCCGGAGTAAACAGAAGTAAAGTGATCGTTGTCATTAACAAAGATCCTGAAGCCCCTTTCTTTAAAGCAGCAGATTATGGAATTGTAGGAGATTTGTTTGAAGTAGTGCCTAAATTGACTGAGGAGATTAAGAAAATGAGGGGTGAATAAGAGGAGGTGGCTGTTGGCTATTGGTTAGTTAAACTATAGGGTACAAGGTTATATTTTTTTACAACACTTATATCGGTTAGACTAAAATAAAATAGTGCTAAAAGCCAATAGCTAATAGCCAACAGCCATTACTTTCTATTCGCATTCTCCAACATCACCCTATAATCCTCCCTCACCGGCGTAAACACATCCAATATCTTACAGTCGGTAATAGCCAATCCTGAATGTTTTACATTGGAAGGGATCACTACTACTTCGCCTACACCAAATCGGATCGGTTTTCCATCCAGCGTTAATTCAAATTCGCCTTCGAGAATATGCGATACCTGTTCCTGTGGATGGGAATGTTCGGGAAGGGCTTTCCCTGCAATAACATCTACAAAAGAAAAAGTCATTTCTGCTGTATGAATAAATCTGGCTGTATACCCGCTGATCAGTTCCACCGGAGTAATTGAAGCAACCTGAATCTTTGACATAGTTCTTATTTAGACTTACGAATATACCCAAAAACAAAAAGCACCGCATGAAGCAGTGCTTTTTGATAATAAAGTTGATTGAATTATTTTGCAAAAATATGAATAGCTAATTCAACATCTTTTGCAACCATTCCAATACCATAGTTAACACCAAAAGTAGTTCTGTCTACGCTAAAGAAAGCCTGTGCAAAAAAACCGCCTTTCTCATCCAGGTTACGGATCTGGGCCTGGAATTTAACGGGAACATTTGTTCCTTTAATATTCAGGTTACCACTGATATCAGCAGTGCTTTCACTGGTATACGTAACTCCGGTGATTTCATAGGTAGCTTCACCAAATTTGGCAACATCAAAGAAATCAGGAGTTTTCAGGTGACCGGTTAATCTGTCTCCACCACCTGCATCAGTTACTTTCAGGTTAGCCAGATCAATCACAAATTTTCCACCAGTCAGTTTACCGCCATCAACTGTTACTGTACCACTTTTGATAGGGAAATAGCCAGTATGAAAATCTGATTTTTTTGCGCCTACCCAGTCAATACGGCTTTTTTCAGTAGAAACAGTTAATGAAGCCGGAGCTTTCTTTTCAGTTCCCGGGGCAAATGAATAGAGGCCCGCTAAAAAGGCTACACCAGCCAATGCCAAAAATGCTTTTTTCATAAACGATAATGTTTTTTACGATTTAAATTTAAATATACGAGATTAAGCCGTAAAATTAGCAGATTTAATGTTACAACAATAATAATAAAAAGCCCTTTTCTGAATAGTGGTTTGGCTTATCTTCGCAAAAATTTTCCCGCATGAACCTGCATGAATACCAAGCCAAAGAATTATTGAAAA
>CAIWKU010000479.1 GCA_903913355.1 uncultured Bacteroidota bacterium
AAGAAGAGAAAGAAAACAAATAAATCTTTACAATATGGAAAAAACAGAAAATTTGTCCGCAGAACCCATGAAATGGTATCATTACGTTGCATCTTTTTTTGCAGGGGCATTTATTACCAATGTGGTACCACATTTTGTTAATGGAATTTCGGGAAATGCATTTCCGACCCCTTTTGCTGACCCTCCAGGCAAAGGCCTTTCATCCCCTTTAACGAATGTTTTATGGGCGCTATTTAATTTGGTTATAGGCTATTTACTTTTCAGGGTGAGTAAGATCAATGCTAAAACTAAATTAGGATTGTTCCTGTTTTTCTTAGGGATTTTACTGATTAGTATTATGGGTAGTATTTCATTTATGGATAAAGCAAAATGAGCAAATGAAAAAACGAATACTAGGGGCAGGATTTGAAGTTTCCGCATTAGGTTTTGGCTGTATGGGTATGAACTATCATCGTGGAGTTGTTCCTGACAAAAAACTGATGATTTCACTACTGCACAAAGCAGTGGATTGTGGTGTAACCTTGTTTGATACTGCCGAAATTTATGGACCCTATAGTAATGAGGAATTAGTGGGTGAAGGGCTTTCCGGGTTTTATGACAAAATAGCTATCTGTACAAAATTCGGTTTCGATATTCAAAATGGAAAAGGAGTAGGTCTCAATAGCCGGCCAGAGCAAATCCGAACGTCTGTAGAACTATCACTTCGTCGGCTAAAAATAGATACCATTGATCTGTTGTACCAACATCGTATTGATCCAAAAGTACCTATTGAAGAGGTAGCCGGAACTGTGAAAGACCTGATCAAGGAAGGTAAAGTAAAATATTTTGGTCTTTGCGAAGTAAATGCAGATACCATTCGCCGTGCGCATGACGTGCAGGCTATTACGGCTATTCAAAGTGAATATTCATTGATGTGGCAGGAACCTGAAATAGAAATATTTCCAGTACTGGAAGAACTAGGCATCGGATTTGTGCCTTATAGCCCGGTGGGTAGGGCCTATCTTACCGGTGCCATCAACGAGAAAACGGAGTTTTTTGCACCCAATGATAATCGTGTTGGACTTCCCCGTTTTACACCGGAGAACATTAAAAAAAACCAGGTATTGGTGAAGACCCTTATTGATTTTGGCAACCATAACGGTCTAACACCCCCTCAAGTAGCACTTGGATGGTTACTTGCTCAAAAGCCCTGGATTGTTCCGATTCCGGGTACAACCCAAGAAGCGCATTTACTTGAAAACCTTTCTTCTGCCGATGTGGAAATTGAGCAGGAAGAATGGAATAAATTAGGGCAAGCGGTTTCAAAAATTACTATACAAGGTGACAGATATCCAACTGAACAGAAATAGAAATCAGCCATTCAACAATTAAACCATTAGACAAAATCATCATTTATAAAAAAATCGAACTATTTACGACTTCCTTTACAAATTAATTTCTAATATTTTTCTTATGATTGAACAAACTGAAATGTTGGTAACCACCTGGCATTATCATCCCCCTGCATTACCTGTAACCAAGGATGCTTCCATAAAATCGTTTACCAATTTCGATGTGATGCGCAAAAGAGCTTCTACCAAAAAGGGGATTGCCTGTAGATTTACCTGTCAGTTTACCATTAATGAGGAGCTGGTATTGGAGTATGTAGGAGAAAATTCTTATGTGATTGATTTGGAAGATGTGATTGATCGGCAGGAATTATTAAAAATGATTCGTTTTGCTTATACGCAATTCAGTGATAAATTTAATTTTAGAAAATTAGGAACTGTTCTGGCAGATAAAACCCTTAGTCCATTGAATGAATCTATTATAGAAATAGATACGATTTTGCCTTTACTAGTATAAAATCAATAGTTATTCTACCACCTGTTTCAATGATAACCCATACTTTCACATCAAATAATATTCATGCAACTAGCAAATAATAAAATCCTGATTACCGGTGGTGCCAGTGGAATTGGATTAGGACTAACCGAAAGATTTATTAAGGAAGGCAATACCGTAATCGTATGCGGTAGAAGGCAATCGGCATTACAAGAAGTTTCCGATAAGTTTCCCTCTGTTATCACCAAAGTTTGTGATCTTTCTGTTGAAGCTGAAAGAGTAGCACTTTATCATTGGGTGGCAGAAAACCATCCTGATTTATCGGTATTGGTAAATAATGCAGGTATTCAGCAATGGATGGCCCTTACTGATGATAATTTCTTTCAACGAGCCAAAGAAGAGATTGCAACCAATATTGAAGCCCCGGTACACTTAACCTCACTGTTTGTTACACTCCCTTCACTGACAACCATTCTGAATGTAACATCCGGTTTATCTTTTGTGCCTTTAACGAAAGCACCTGTATATGGTGCTACCAAATCATTTTTCCATTCTTTTACGCTGGCTTCCAGGCATTTGCTGAAATCGAAAAATATTGAAGTGATTGAGCTGATACCACCGGCACTCAATACCGATTTGGGTGGTAAAGGTTTGCATGATACGGCTCCTCCAGTTAGTGATTTTATTGAATCGGTATTTCAACAATTAGCTGAGGGCCAAACTGAAATTACTTTTGGCTTCAGTACCGCTATGGCAAAAGCCAATCCCGAAGAGATCAAAATGGCGTTTAACAGATTGAATCCAAGTTAACATAAGGGAGACTTTACGATTTGTTTTTAGTTTAGAGGGCGCCACTATTGGCTAACTGACTGCTACTCATAACTGAATGGTACAGTATCTTTTTTATCCTAACAGTTTGTATATTTAGCTTCCAATATTAACCATACAAGTCCTATACATGAAAAAAACGCTGTTGATTGTATCCGTTTTAGCAAATACATGTTTACTGAATGCCCAGAAGATAGTATCAGATACTGCCCCACTGGCTATGAAAATGGGAAACACGGTTGATGACAAAAATCCTTCGTTTAAAAATGAGCTTTTACTGGAAACCAAAACTGAATCAAAGGGAGAGGTAACGGTAAAGGGTGTGAGGGTTCCCTATAAAGTAAGTTCAGGAACTATTCCTGTTTGGGATGAGAATGGAAAACCGATTGCCGGTGTTTTCTATGTGTATTATGAAAGATCTGATGTTAGCAACCGTAATGAACGCCCATTGGTCATCTCCTTTAATGGTGGTCCGGGTACTGCGAGTGTATGGATGCATTTGGGATATACCAGCCCGAGGAAATTGAAAATAGATGAAGAAGGCTATCCTGTTCAACCCTATGGATTTGAAGACAACCCGAATTCAATTATTGATGCCGCGGATATTGTTTATATAGATCCGGTAAACACAGGTTTCTCCAGAATACTGGATAAAGCGACCCCCACCTCCAAATTCTTTGGTGTAAATGCTGATATCAAATATCTGGCAGACTGGATCACTACTTTTGTATCACGCAATAAACGCTGGGCTTCTCCTAAATTTCTGATTGGCGAAAGTTATGGAACTACACGTGTATCGGGCCTTTCATTGGAATTACAAAACAGACATTGGATGTACCTCAATGGTGTGATATTAGTTTCCCCCACCGATCTCGGTATTAAAAGAGAAGGACCAGTTAGTGCTGCATTACGGGTTCCATATTTTGCTGCTACTGCCTGGTATCATAAAAAACTTCCTGCTGATTTGCAATCAAAAGACCTGACTGCCTATCTGCCCGAAGTAGAGGCTTTTACTGTCAATGAATTATTACCTGCTATTACACAGGGTGGCGCTATCAATAGCGATAGAAAAAAAGAAATCATTAAAAAACTTTCCCGCTATATTGGTATTGGTGAAAAAGAAGTGACTCAGTATAGTCTCGAGATTCCATTCGATTATTTCTGGAAAGAACTGTTACGCGAACAGGGAAAAACTGTTGGCAGATTAGATTCGCGATATATTGGTATCGACAAGATTGATGCAGGTGATGGCCCGGACTATAATGCCGAATTAACTTCCTGGGAGCATTCATTTACACCAGCCATTAATATGTACTTACGGGATGAGCTGGGTTATAAAACTGATCTTGAGTATTATATATTCGGCCCCACCCATCCCTGGGATAATACCAATAACCATGCAGGAGATGATTTGCGCCAGGCCATGATGCAAAACCCTTTCCTGCATCTCTTGGTTCAATCAGGCTATTATGACGGGGCCTGTGATTATTTCAATGCCAAATACAATATGTGGCAGATGGATCCATCAGGAAAGATTCAGGACAGGATGACCTGGGAAGGCTACCGAAGCGGGCATATGATGTACCTGCGTAAAGAAGACCTCTCTAAAAGCAATGATAACTTACGAGCATTTATCAAAAAGTCGATTCCAAAATTTGGAACGCCTGCTAAGTTTTAATGGATTATCTATATTAAAGTATCGAAAAACTATTAGCCCTTGTAACTATTACAGGGGCTAATCTTTTTGTCCGATATACTCCCAGTTTTGATTTCTCAGTGCTATATTAAACGAACGGATCGGGTTTTGTAATAGCCCTTCCATTTGCGCTTTATATACCAGCCACTCTTTATGCAATTCTGCAAAACGTAAACGTTCGCCCTGCGTTACGGTTGGAAAACTGGTTCCATCTAATTCACCCTTTACAAATATCAGGTTAGCACTGAGTTTGTTTTCGAAATTGATTACATCATCATTGGATTGCGATTTGGGCTGTATCAATTTTTCTTCCCATTCCTGGATACTTTTCTTGATTGTATCCGCCTGTTTTATCAAGGATTTCATAGAATCTATATTGGCAGCCCTTTCCGTAAATTGTTGCAATTGCTCAGAAATTTTTCGCATTTTCACTACAGATACATGGATATCTGTAACATCATCTGAAATAGCTTTTGACAAACTATCCTGCGATGCATATTCTGCAATATTTACCTGTAGTCTTGGGTCGGGAAGTAATTCAAAATTACTTGTATAAGATTTATCATTCACCGTCAACTTTACCTGGTAAGTGCCGGGTATTACTTTTCTGCCACTATTACTTCCTTCAATAAATACATTGGCAATAGAGGGCATATCCGGATAATGCAGGTCCCATACAAAACGATTGAGCCCCGTTCTGATTTCTATTTTCGGATCGCTGTCACTACTATTATTACTGGTGGTTGTTTTTGGCTTTTCTGCATAAAATTTCCTGATCGATTGTCCCTTTGCATCCAGTATCTCCAATGTCAGATTTTTAGCAGAGTCTTTATTCTGCAAATGGAAATAGATGACTGCCCCTGTTGCCGGATTAGCCTGTATGGTATTTAGTTTGGCTATATCCTCATCTTTATTCCATTGCGCGTCCAGTATACTGCCGCCGGAAACTCTGTATACATTTTTAACAGGTAGCAATTCTGCAAAGCTGGTAAACGCCGAGGCTTTTTTACGTACTGGTGTCAGATCATCCAATACCCAGAATGCCCTACCCTGTGTAGCCGCCAATAAATGATTCTCATGCAATTTTAAATCCGTAACGGGTGTTATCGGTAAATTTAATTGCAGAGATTTCCATAGCTGTCCCCCATTATATGATATATAAAAACCTGTCTCAGTACCACAATATAAAAGACCTTTTACCTCATTATCTTCTCTTACCACTCTTGCATAAGCGCCATAAGGTATTCCATCAGTGATCTTTGTCCATGTTTTACCATAATCGGTTGTTTTAAAGATCAAAGGAGTGAAATCGTTGAATTTATATTTATTCACTGCTATATAAGCCGTGGCCTTATCGAATGGGGATACTTCAATTGCATTGATCAGGGTGCCTTTGGCAGCTTCAGGGGTTATGTTTGTCCAGTTTTTACCACCATCCATAGTTAGCGAAACCACCCCATCATCACTACCTGTATAAATCACTCCTTTTTCATGAGGCGATTCTTTGATATAGGTAAGGGTACAATAATTTTCTCCTCCCGCACCTTCATTGGTATAAGGGGTGCCGCTGGTTCCCATACGGGCAGTATCATGTGTTGTCAGATCTGGTGAAACCGCTTTCCAGGACTTACCCATATCGGATGTTTTAAACAAAACATTTCCTCCGTGGTAAAATACACCGGGTTCATGCATGGAATAAATAATCGGGGCATTCCAGTTAAACCGGTATTGCATATTCTTGGGTTGGAGCGATTGGTATTGCACCGGAATTTCCATGATACCGGTTCCTTCTTTCAATTTGGTATCCTGTACTTCTATCGTACCCTGGTAACTTCCGCCCATTACATAGCGTGGGTCATCTGGATTAAAAGCCAGAAAAGCAGACTCACCACCTGCGCTATAATCCCAATCACGATCTGTTACCTGGTAACCAGAAATATTCTGACTGGCAATCTGAACAGAGCTATTATCCTGCTGGCCGCCATATACTTTATAAGGAAACTGGTTATCTGCATTAACCCGATAAAACTGAGCAGTGGGTTGGTTGTTTTGTGTTGACCATACTTTCCCCCCATTGAAACTGATGGCTGCACCTCCATCATTGGCAATAATCATATTCTGGTTATTGGTGGTACTGATCCATAATTGGTGATAGTCGCCATGTGTACCAGAAATATATTCCCAGGTTTTGCCACCATCTTTTGATTTTAAACCCGGTGAGTTCAATACATATACGATATCCTCATTTTTTGTATCGGCAATTACTTTGATATAATACCATGCACGTTGTACCAGTCGGTGATCTTTGCTAATTCTTGTCCAATGCTTTGCCCCGTCTTCAGAAACAAATAGTCCGCCTTGCTCTTTCTGAGAATCGCTTTCTATTAATGCAAATACTTTATTGGGATTGGCGGGAGAAACTGCAATACTCATCTTACCCAATTCTTTTGGTAAACCTTCCTGTATTTTTTGCCAGGTTTCGCCAGCATCTTCTGATTTATATAAACCGCTTCCTTTACCACCACTATGCATTTCCCAGGGTAGTCTCCGATAATCCCACATAGACGCATATAAAATACGCGGATTGGTAAGGTCCATACTCAGGTCAGCACATCCGGTGTTCTCGTCTACAAATAAAACCTTGTTCCAGTTTTTCCCACCATCTGCCGATTTATAAATACCCCTATCTGGTGAAGGGCCGTGAATAGCCCCTTGTGCAGCTACATATACAATATCAGGATTTTTGGGATCGATGCGAATGGTGGCAATCTGACGGGTCAGATCCAAGCCCAGGTGTTTCCAGGTTTTTCCGGCATCTGTAGATTTATATACGCCATCTCCATAGCTTGACATAACACCCCTGGGTGCATGTTCGCCCATACCTACATACACAATATTGGGATCAGCATCAGCCACAGCCACTGCACCTACTGAGCCTGTGGCAAAATAACCATCTGAAATATTTTTCCAGGTTTGTCCGGCATCTTCTGTTTTCCATACACCTCCCCCGGTAGATCCCATATAATAGACCATCGGGTTAGCCGCAACGCCACAGGCAGCCACCGATCTTCCGCCCCGGGAAGGCCCCAGGTTACGCCAGAATACAGGTTTATAATAACTGGTATCATTGATAACGGGCACTATCACTGGTACAGGTGCGGGTGCGGGTTTCTTTTTTTGGGCCAGCAAACTATATGGCAAAATAAAAATGATACAGAGAGATAAAATTCTGGACAGCATTTGATGTGTTTTGATGATAGAATAGGTCCCTAATATAAATCGATTTTTTGGGGAATGGAAAGACTGGACAGAACTAAGGAGAATTTATTTTCAAAAAACGAATGAATACAATGCTAAGTTACATTCCTGTATTTTATATACTACGCAAATCGATTTACTAAAATCCTGCTATTTATATCACTCAGCTCAAAGCTTAGTCTATGTAATGGAATCTCTCGCACTCACAATAAAAAATGCTGGTATCGGTCAGGTGTAGGAACCTATTAAATCCGAGAAAAATTAAATACCTATATTGTCGTTTTATTCATAGTCAACAGAAAGGAAATAAACGATTGCATATGAATTTTTCAAAAATCAATAGGATATTACTGATTGCCTCTGGATTATGGTTTTTTGGAGAAGGTTTATTTGGGCCCTTATTTGCTGTGTTTACAGAAAAAATAGGAGGTGATATACTGGATGTAACCTGGGCCTGGTCGATCTATTCTGTTTCATTGGGGCTTTTATACTTTCTAACCGGTAAACTCATTAACAGATCAAAGTATAAAGAAGAAGTAATGGTTTTTGGCTATTTGCTCAATACGCTATTTACTTTCTCTTATATTTTTGTACATAACAGTACTGAATTATTTATTGTTCAGATTGGACTGGCGATTGCTGAATCATTAAGTACTCCGACTTGGGATTCTATTTTTGCCAAAAATATGGATGACCCGGGGGATACACAGTTATGGGGTATTGCCGGAGGACAGGCTCATTTTTTCTCCGGGATTGCCATTGCTATTGGGGGATTGATTACTTATTATATTTCATTCAATGCCCTTTTTATTATCATGGGTATTATACAGGCAACAGCAACTATTATGCAATCAAGGATATTATTTTTGAAAAAAGATAATCCAAAAAATGAGATTCAAGAATCTGATAACTAAGGGTTCAGCATAGTTTCCCATTTTAAATAGACTACATTTTTGAAAAATACTTTATCACAAAAGCGGTTTGCTGGTTTTCAGTTAATTTATCGCTGTCCCTTACTTCTATATGTATAGACTCAAACCGATGATCTGCGTTGAGCAAATTGTATAATTCCATTTTTGCCTGCGTTGGGCCAAAAAGAAGGACATGTTCATAATGACGAATTAACTCTGCCAGTTTTTTATAGTAGTCAGACTCTTCCTGTTGCTCTTTATGATGCATCAGGATTTCGCTTTTGGTAATGGTTTCTTCTTTCACCGTATGCGTAAAATCTGACTTAACTGAGGTAATGGCTATGGGATCAATAGTAAGTTCCATAATATGAGCGCTTGTATGATCCATATAAATACCCACTTCTTTTGCTTTCATGATGTTTCGGCTTTAGGGAATGCCATAGGCAAAATTCAGATTTTTAGGGCGATAAAAGTTATGTAAAAGAAGGTAATGGTTACATGATTTACAGGGAGGGCAATTGATAATTAACAAGTAAGCATTAAGAATTGGAAGGTAGGCAGGGTTTGTAAAACGGACTGGGGTTCGCAAGGGAGAAATTCAGTATATTTAATACCTATTTTTAGGTAGAAACACAATTACACAAACCTTATAACATAGCTTATGCTATCTCAGGATTTATTTATTCATCATGTATATTTCTGGCTGGAAAATCCGGAAAGTAAGGAAGATCATGCTGCGTTATTGGCGGGGTTGGAGGCTTTGGCTAAAGTGCCTTCTATTCAGCAATTTCATATTGGGGTTCCGGCAACTACTAACCGGGATGTAATTGAAGTGTCGTATGCTTTCTCCTGGTTGGCTATTTTTCCGGGTAAAGAAGAACAGGATGCTTACCAGACAGATCCTATTCATTTGCATTTTATCGATACCTGTCAACATCTTTGGAAAAAAGTGATTGTGTATGATTCAATCGGAGCGAATTGATTTTGTAAACTGCTTTTTTGCTTACCAAAATCCTTCGTACTTTTAGATCCATGAAGCCCTGGCAAAAAATAATCTTTTTCTGTATCACAGCATCCATTCTTATTGGCTGTGACAGGGTAACCAAGGATCTTGCCAGAGAACATTTAATGAGCAAGCCTCCTATCTCCTATTTTCATAATACTTTTCGTCTCGATTATGTAGAAAATACCGGCGCTGCCATGAGTATGGGGGATGGGCTTTCTAAGACAGCCAGTTTTTGGCTATTAAGTATTTTGCCTCTTGGTTTTCTGGTATTTCTTGGGGGATATGTATTATTGAATTCAAAAGAAATGGGGTTGCTAAAATTATTTTCTTTCTCACTCATCATAGCCGGGGGATTAGGCAATGTGATTGACAGGATTGTATTTGACCGCCATGTTACGGATTTTATGAATATCGGTATCCTCAATCTCCGGACAGGCATTTTCAATTTTGCGGATGTATGCGTTACATCTGGTGCTATTGGGCTGTTATTATTCTACAAGGATAAAAAATCCATTGCTGAGTAAGTTCGCTGATGCTTACTTATCCTGGTTTATCCAACCCGAACTGAGGTCATTGTTAAAGAACCACCCACTGCTTTATCGTTAAAAAAAGATACAGGATCGTTTTTTCCTTGCAGGGCTAATGTATAAAGCAAGGGCAGATAGTGCTCGGGAGTAGGGATTGCCAGTAACGCTTCTTTTCCCAATCCCTGGTATTGAATAAGGCGGTCGTGACTGCCAGCACTGATCAATTCTTTGAATGTTTGGTTCATTTGAATGGCCCAGTCATATCCATATTCTGGTTTATCCAGTTTATCCCAGGCTACCATTCTCAAATTGTGCACCATATTACCACTGCCAATAATCAATACCCCTTTTTTTCTGAGCGAATAAATCTCTTTGGCTAAATCATAATGGTATCTGGCCTCTTTGCTATAGTCAATACTTAATTGCAAAACAGGAATATTGGCTTTGGGGTACATATGTCTTACCACCGTCCAGGTTCCATGATCCAACCCCCATTCATGCGATAAACCCACTTCCGTAGAATGTATTAATCCGGCAGTTTCTTTTGCCAAAACCGGGCTACCCGGAGCAGGATATTGAACAGCGAATAATTCTTTTGGAAACCCGCCAAAATCGTGAATGGTTGGTGGGTTTTCCATAGCTGTGATCTGTGTTCCCTTGGTATACCAGTGAGCAGAAATCACTAAAACGGCTTGTGGAACAGGAATCTGGCTTGCCATTTTAGTCCAGCCTCTGCTGAATTCTGTATCTTCTATTCCGTTCATGGGTGAACCATGTCCGATAAACAATACAGGCATAAGATGCTCCTGTTCTTCAAGTTTATCTGTAAAATTTTTAAAACTGCTGAGTGTATTTATGTTAGTCATAATTGCTGCCCCGGAAATAAGTCGTATGAATCTCTTTCTCTCCATTTTAAATAATACCTGCAAGGTACACACTTAATAAGGCCGAATATATGACCAAGCCTAGTTTTTCCTTTTACCTTACTTATTTAACTCTCCTGATTTAAAAAACAGGAAGTGACCCGTATCGGAAATGGATGCCTGCTAAAATTAACTTTCTTCCCAATCGCTGGGCCTGGAAAAAACCAAAAAAATAATGATTGACAATTTTAACATTACCCATAACCTTCATAAAATAACTGACCAGAATCAGTCACCTGCTTTTGTCCCCTGATTTAGTAGACCTTACTTTTGCCTAGTATGCAAAAGCTGTTAATTTTTGCCATTTTATTCATCACCTATATTACTTACAGTAGTTGGGTGTACACCCGTGGAACTGACAGGGCAAGTATTATGAGTTCTCACCAGGAACTGGGTAAGCAAATTTACCAGGAATATAATTGCCAGTCCTGCCACCAGCTTTTTGGTCTGGGAGGGTATCTGGGCCCGGAATTGACTACTGTAATTTCAGATAAAAACAGAGGTGAGTTGTATGCCAGGATATTATTGGAGAATGGGGCCATAAGAATGCCCAATTTTCATTTATCCCCTAAGCAGGTAAATGCGCTGATCGATTATCTGAAATATGTGGATGCCAATGCTTTTACTTATAAAACAGATGGAAAATGAAGATCAGTAAAAGTATTCCGGGTACCTGGTTCTTTATTATGGCTATCAGTTCTCTTTTCATTGGACTATTATTTGGTGCTTTGGGTGGGCTTCAATATGTTCTCCCCGGGTTTTTAAAAGAAGCATTATCATTCCAGAAAATCAGGCCCTTGCATGTTTACCTCGTTATTAACTGGATCTTTTGTGCCGCCGCAGGGGCAGTTTACTACTATATTCCCTATGTAAGCGGGCGAAAATTATATTCTACCCTTTTAGCTAAACTGCATATACTTATCCAACTGATTATTCTAATATGGGTGGTAACCGGCTTTTTTATGGGCAGGTTTGGGGGACGGGAATATCTTGAGTTCCCACCTTATATTGTTGTATTGATCATTGTTGCCTGGATCTTATTTATGATCAATTTCTTTGTAACGGTAAGACCTTCATTCAAAGAAGTTCCCGTGTATATATGGAGCTGGTCAACCGGATTATTATTCTTTCTGATTACCATTTGCGAAGCACAGTTATGGCTCTTGCCTCATTTTAATAATAATATCATCCGGGATATTACCGTACAGTGGAAAGCAATGGGCTCGATGGTGGGGTCCTGGAATATGCTGGTATATGGCTCTGCGATGTTTGTGATGGAAAAAATTACCGGTGATAAGGGTATCAATCGATCCAAAAAAGCTTTCTTTTTTTATTTTTTAGGGTTAACCAATCTTTTGTTTAATTGGGGGCACCATACTTATATTGTCCCCTCCTCTGAACTGGTAAGAACCATTTCTTATACGATCAGCATGACTGAATTGCTGATACTGGCCAATATTATTTATTCGTTCAGAAAAACCTATTTCAAAACCAATCCACATAAACATTTTCTATCCTTTCGTATTGTAACCTATGCAGAAGCCTGGATATTGCTAAACCTGGTCTTATCTATTTCTATTTCTGTACCGGCTATTAATTTTTATACCCATGGTACACATATTACCGTTGCTCATGCCATGGGAACCACAATAGGTATCAATACCTTATTGTTGCTTTCCTCACTCGTATTAATTGCTGAAGAAATGATAGGTGATGGCAAATTGTTTACACCTTATTTTAACCGAAGTTTTATATTTCTCAATATTTCTTTATTGGTATTCTGGTTAAGCCTGGTAGGAATGGGGATCTGTAAAATAATTGCTGTTCATGAAAAGAATAGTTTCACTGAAATGATGGCCAGGCTGTATCCTTATTTTCAGGTATTTTCCATATCAGGCATTTTCGTTTTTTTAGGGCTGTTACTGGTCTTAATGCCTGTATTTAAAACATTCCTGAAACTAGGGCTTGCAAAGCAATCCAGTGATCCTTCTTAAGAAATCGCCGACAAAATTACAATATTGCTTTTATCTCCTATCTCAGCATTTAATTGATAGGTGAAAATTTTTCTACTTTATTGGCTATAGGTTTCAGTGATTTCAAATAAGTAAAAATTGCCCGTAAATCTTTTTCTTCCATTTTTGAATACATCATCCAGGGCATCAGGGTATTGAAGTCTTTTTTGCCTAATACTGGAGAAACAAAAGCGCTGTCCTGGTAAAGTTTGAATCGTTTCACAAATTTTTCTGCTGTCCAGTTTTTAAGTCCATCTTCATGGGGTGTGA
Source organism: uncultured Bacteroidota bacterium (assembly GCA_903913355.1). GTDB lineage: Bacteria > Bacteroidota > Bacteroidia > Chitinophagales > Chitinophagaceae > Sediminibacterium. Next base: position 13,256 of record CAIWKU010000479.1, read on the forward strand.
TATTAGAGGACCGGATCACGCCGGCCGGCATTAAAAACTCCCTGCCTCCGCTAAACTCAAGTCCGCTGATAATTTGTCCCTTATTGTCTTTGGTATGGCATTCCACACAAGCAGCTGCTGTTGTTATGTATTTACCATAGGCCAGTGAGTCTGATTCTGGTGGCCTTGTTTGCATACTGGCTTTAGTGGGAATGGTATTTTCTATTATATTAAATGGAAAATCTGGTTTGGCTGCAGGCACCGGGTTGACAACGGGTTTTAGTGTACGGATATAAGCTATGATCGCATATATATCTTCTTTATCCAATTGCCCATAATAATGATAGGGCATGATCGGGAATAATGGTTTTCCGTTTTTATCTACACCGGTTGTAATGGTTCTGAAAATTTCACCGTCTGTCCAGTTACTTAAACCTTCCGGAGTAATATTTTTCGAATAAAAAACACCCGGAAACCCATAATGCTGATCAAATCGTTCTCCTCCTTTTCCTTCCGTACCCGGTGTCAATGGCCCTGCGTATTTTGTCCAGTCTCTTTGCGAATGACAATCCACACAAACCATTACGCTGGTTGCCAAATACCTGCCCCTTTCAACCCTGGCAGCAGTTTTCTCTATCGTGATATTTTCTGCTTTACCAACATTAGGCAAAAAGATAGATACATAAGTAGCAGCGCCAAATACAAGAATGATAATAGCAAGTATCAGGTACAAAAATATTTTTCCGACTTTTTTCATATACAGTTTTGATTTGGTTATGAAAACGAAAAATATATATAACTTATAAAACTTGCAAGTGCCTGGTAAAAAAAAGGAACCTCGAATGAGGTTCCTTATGGCTAACAATCTAAGATTCAACGAAATATAACTATAGCGCTTTTAAAGCCTGTATCCTTTCCCAGCGTTGGTGCATGCCATCATTAGCCATTGCTAAGAACTCGATGCCTTTTTCCGGGAAATTATTCTTGATAGTTGCAAACCTGTTTTCATTGTATAAGAAATCATCTAATGGAATAGATGGATCCTTACTATCAATCACAAACCTTTGTCCTTTTTCTTTTAATGGGTTGAATCTGAATAAAGGCCAGTAACCGGATTTCACAGCTAATTCCTGTTGATCATTACCATGGCACATATCGTAACCATGCGCAATGCAATGGCTATACGCAATGATGATGGATGGGCCTGGGTAAGCTTCTGCCTCCAGGATCGTTTTTAACGCATGCACATCATTGGCTCCCATGGCAATTTCTGCAACATAGGCATTGCCGTGAGCAATGGCCTGCATGGCAAGGTCTTTCTTACCGGTTGTTTTTCCTTTAATTGAGAACTTGGCACTCGCACCTACTGGTGAAGATTTTGATTTTTGTCCGCCCGTATTTGAATACACTTCCGTATCCAATACCAGAATATTTACATTTTCCCCGGTAGAGAGTACATGATCCAATCCGCTGAATCCAATATCATACGCCCAACCATCTCCTCCGATGATCCACATTGATTTGTGTTCGAGGAAGTCTGCTACTTGTGACAATAGATTGGCATCGGGGTTTGTCAGGGTCTTTAATCTGCTTTTCAGCTCATTAACATTTTTCCTTTGCTGAATGACTTCTGCTTCTGTTGCTTCTACATTATTTAAGATAGCATCAGCCAAATCTGTACCTACTTCTTCTCTCATTGTTTTTAATAATGAGCCGGCATATTTTTGTTTCATATCACTTGCCAGTTTGATACCCAAACCAAATTCGGCATTATCTTCGAATAAAGAGTTGGCCCAGGCCGGTCCATGACCCTCGCTATTTTTAGCCCATGGGGTAGTTGGCAGGTTACCACCAAATATGGATGAACAACCTGTGGCGTTGGCCACAATCATCCGATCACCAAACAATTGTGTTAATAGTTTCAGATAAGGAGTTTCTCCACAACCACTGCAGGCACCGGAGAATTCAAACAAGGGTTCTAATAATTGAGAGCCCTTTACAGTGCTTCTGTTTACGCGTGTTCTGTCGATATCAGGCAAGCCAATAAAGAAATCCCAGTTTTGTTTTTCTGTTTCTTTCAACGGAAGCACTTCCTGCATATTGATTGCTTTATGTCCGGGTTGGGTTTTGCTTTCAATTGGGCAAACTTCCACACAAAGATTACATCCGGTACAATCTTCTACTGCCACCTGTAAAGTATAAGATTCCTGGTCTTTAAAGAATTCTTTTCCAACCGGTGCTGTATGTTTAAAGAAATCAGGAGCATCTTTCAGCAAGTCATTGCTATATACTTTTGGACGAATAGCGGCGTGTGGACAAACAAAGAAACATTTACCACATTGAGAACAGAGGGCAGGGTCCCAAACAGGTACCTGCTCAGCAATATTTCTTTTTTCGTAACGGGTAGTGGCAGAAGGATATGTACCATCTGCTGGGAAAATACTAACCGGCAACTCATCTCCTTCCCCGGCAATAATTCTGGCCAACACCTGCTGAACAAATTCAGGGGCATTGCCGGAAATAGCAGGTTCAATTTCCTTTTTACCAATGGTGAAATTGGAGTAGTCGAGGAGAGATAAATTCTCCAGTGTTTTATCTACCGCATCAAAGTTCTTTTGTACTACGGCTTCTCCTTTTCTTCCATAAGATTTCTGGATCGCTTTTTTAATATAAGAGATCGCTTCTTCTTTAGGGATTACATTAGAGATGGCGAAGAAACAGGTTTGTAAAATAGAATTGATTCTTGATCCCATTCCGGTTTCTTTGGCTACTTTGGAAGCATTGATCACATAAAGCTTCAACTTTTTATGAATGATCTCTTCCTGTATTTTTCTGGGCAGGTTATTCCAAACTTCTTCTGTTGCGTAAGGGGCATTTAATAATAAAGTAGCACCCTGTTGTGCATCTTTCAGAATATCATATTTTTCTAAATAATTAAAATGGTGACAGGCAATAAAATTTGGAGAGTTAATCAGGTAAGAAGAGCGGATAGCGTTTTTGCTAAAGCGCAGGTGTGATACGGTAAGTGAGCCTGATTTTTTGGAGTCGTATACAAAATAACCCTGTACATGGTTATCCGTCACATCACCAATAATCTTGATGGTGTTTTTATTAGCACTTACGGTGCCATCAGCGCCTAGACCAAAGAATAAACCACGGAAAAGGTGTTGATCTTCTAATGAAAATGTTTTATCATAGCTTAGACTTGTATGTGTAACATCATCCTCAATGCCTATGGTAAAGCCATTCTTTGGGTTTTCTTTTTTGAGTTCATCAAAAATACCCATTACCATTCCCGGATTAAATTCTTTGGAAGCCAATCCATATCTACCGCCAATTACTTTTGGCATTGGGTGATTCCATTCTGCATGTAAGGCACTGATCACATCCATGAATAAAGGTTCACCTATAGCGCCAGTTTCTTTACAACGATCTAAAACGGCAATACGCTTAACGGTTTCGGGTAAGGTTTTGATGAAGTGGGAAATAGAAAATGGTCTGTATAAATGGATATAGAGACATCCTGTTTTTTCTCCTTTATTGTTCAGATAATCTACTGTTTCATTTACAGCTCCGGTACCTGAACCCATCATGATAATGATATTTTCAGCCTCGGG
>CAIWKU010000480.1 GCA_903913355.1 uncultured Bacteroidota bacterium
CCATCTGGAACAGAATACACATTCCTTTTGCCTATTGACAATAAAATAGGAGCTATTGCTTCTAATTCGTCGTCAGTTTCTGTAAGCATGGATTCTTTGGAAACCTTGTCCATGATTTGTCCGGCCAATCCTTCAAAATATCCGTCAGGAACGGAGAAAGCGGAATTGGACAGGGTTACCGGAACCAAAACTTCTGCTTTTATTTCTTCAGCAAGCGTATCAAAATACCCGGCTGGAACCCGATAAGGATTGATTCTTACCGCTTCAGCCAGTAAAGGGCTGATGGGTAATAGTTCAACTGATATTTCGCTTGCTTTTTGCATTTTCACTACTTATGACTGCTATTTATTTGCCAAGTTTAATAATTTTTTAAGAATTCCTCGATTTTCTTGGCGGCATGATGGTAACTGGCTTTTAAAGCCCCTTCACTGGTATCCAAAATCCGGCTCATTTCCTGGTATGGCATTTCGTCATAATACCGCAAATTAAACACAACTCTCTGTTTTTCAGGGAGTTGCTGTATTGCCACCTGTAATCTCCACTCCAATTTATTGGCATCAAATTCGGAATCTGCTTTTACTTTATTACTCAGACCACTGTCCATTTCATCCTCCAGACTTACCACACTTCTCTTCTTTTCCTGCTCCAGAAATGTAAGGCATTCATTGGTAGCAATCCTGTATAACCAGGTATAGAGCTGGCTGTCTTCTCTGAAATTATCCAAGCCCTTCCACACTTTTATAAACATATTTTGCAATACATCATTCGCATCATCATGGTTAACGACCATACGCCTAATATGCCAGTATAGCTTTTCCTGATATTTTTTGATAATGGCAGTAAAAGCACGCTCCTTTTGGGATGGGTCTCGAAACTGTAACAATAGTTCCTTGTCGTCAGGATGCATGCATTGGAATTTTTATAAATATACCAAACCCCTTGTTAGCTAAATTGACTAATAAAGGTTTTCACAAATAAACTAAAAAAAAGTATCAAATATATTTTGTTTACTAACAATCATTAGTGAATCGTTGATCCCAGCTTATCCGAATGTATTGTTCTTTCCAAATAGCATAAATGAATTAACTTCAAAGCCAGCAAGCAGATTATGTCATCATCTCAGTATATCAACAATTTCAGGCGGAATGTAACCGATAAATACACTATTTACAATAGCCTGTTTGGGGCTTTACCTTTTTCCGGCATTGCCAATGTAGGGGCATTATTACCCATTTTACTACAGGCATGTATAGATGGTTATACTGAGGGGAAAAATCCGATGCAAATCATTGATCATTTTTTTCAGCAACATACCAATGTAAAAACGGAAGCAGAAAAATTGGATCGCTTATTCAAATTTGCTCAGTACATAGAAAGACAGGTTGTGTTATTTGATGCGATTGAAGATGCGGCTTTTACCACAGTAAATAATATTACCGGATCTGGAAGTTTACAAGCCCTGTATAATGAAGCTGTTTTTTCCGGTAAAACACAGTTGCTAAGAAGTAAATTGCGTAAATTCAAAATACGTGTAGTACTTACTGCACATCCTACACAATTCTATCCGGGATCTGTACTCGGCATTATTCATGATCTGAGCGAGGCGATTGCGAGAAATGATTTTCATACCATTAACCTGTATATTCAACAGTTAGGCATTACTCCGTTTTTTAATAAAAAACAACCTACCCCTTACGATGAAGCCGTTAACCTGATGTGGTATCTGGAAAATATCCTGTATCATTCAATAGGTAATATTTATAATTTTATTGAACGCGAGATTTTTAATAATGAATATGACAGTGATAACCCTTTTATTGAATTAGGCTTTTGGCCGGGCGGCGACAGAGATGGAAACCCATTTGTAAATGCTGCCACCACTGTTAAAGTGGCTGAAGCTTTGCGAAGCGCCATCATTGTTTGTTATTACCGGGATATCCGCAAATTAAAACGGAGGCTCACTTTCACTGGAGTAGAAACGCTTGTGCAGGCTTTGGAGGAAGAATTATACGAAAATGTGTTCAGACCAGAAGAAGGAAAAAGAATTCGGAAAGATGGCCTGCTAGATCAACTAAGTGCAATCCGGTTGTTGGTGACTTCCCATCATCATTCATTGTATGTAAGCTGGATTGATAGTCTGATACATAAAGTGAAAATATTTGGAACCCATTTCGCATCTCTGGATATCAGGCAGGATAGCCGTATTCATACACAAGTGCTTTTACTGGCAGATAAAGAATTAAAAGAAAAATCTTTGCCGGGTATTTTACCGGATAATTACAGCAACTTTTCTCAGGATGAAAAAATAAATATTCTCTGTTCTCTGAATAATCCGCTTGATCCCGATCTATTTTCAGATAGCATTATAAAAGATACACTCCAGAGTATGTATGCAATACATACTATTCAGCAAACCAATGGAGAAGCTGGCTGTCATAGATACATTATCAGTAATTGCCAGTCTGCTCTAAATGTTATGGAAGTGTATGCACTACTTCGCTTATGTGGATGGAAATCAGAAACACTAACTATTGATATCATTCCATTGTTTGAAACCATCGACGATCTGGCTGATGCGGAAAAGATCATGGAATATTTATACACCCTGCCTGTTTATAATCAACACTTGCAATTACGACAGCAGCAACAAACAATCATGCTTGGTTTCAGTGATGGTACTAAAGATGGTGGTTACCTGCAGGCCAACTGGAGTATCTATACCGCTAAAGAAAACCTGACTGCCATCTCCCGGAAATATAATATCAAAGCCAAATTTTTTGATGGCCGCGGCGGTCCTCCTTCTCGTGGGGGTGGCAAAACCAATAAATTCTACGCTTCACTCGGAAATAAAATAGAGAATGAGGAAATTCAGTTAACTGTTCAAGGGCAAACCATTACTTCCAATTTTGGAACGATCCAGTCTTCTCAATTTAACCTCGAACAATTATTGAGTGCCGGGATCAGCAATGAATTATTTGCAGATACCCGCATGCAACTGTCCCAACATGACAGGCACTTATTGGATGAATTAGGGAAACTAAGCTATGAGGCCTACCAGTCTTTCAAAATACACCCGCTTTTTCTCAGCTATCTCCAAGAGTTCAGTCCATTAGATTACTATAGCAAGAGTAATATTGCCAGCAGACCCGCAAAACGTGGCGGCGATGGCGGACTTCGATTTGAGGACCTTCGGGCCGTTCCCTTTGTAGGAAGCTGGAGTCAGTTAAAGCAAAACGTACCGGGTTATTTTGGAGTAGGCACTGCCTTACAACAAATGAAAGAAAAAGGTTTATGGGAAGATGTAAAAGCCATGTTCCGGAATGTTCAATTCTTCCGTACATTAATTGATAACAGTATGATGAGTATGCTGAAATCCTCATTTTCTTTAACCCAATATATTAAGGACAACCCCCAATATGGACCGATCTGGGAATTAATCAAAAAAGAATTTGACCTTACAACGAGCCTGGTATTAGAGTTGTCAGATACAACCGAGTTGATGCAGGATGATAAAACCGCAAGAGCGTCTATACAAATGCGCGACAAAATAGTATTGCCCCTTTTAACCATACAGCAATATGCACTGCACCAGATTCACCAACAGGATATTTCTCCGGTATTAAAAGAAACTTATGAAAAATTAATTACCAGAAGCATGTTCGGTATTATTAATGCAGCCAGAAATTCGGCTTAGTTCTGTTTTATCCTTAAAAAACAGCTGTTACAAACAAGGAAACCATAATACATAATAAGTCGGGCCTTGTTATGTATTCGGAGTTTTGTCTTTCCATTTCCATAAATGTAAACAGGCATATGTCCGATACGGGCTCCATTTATCAGACAATTTGAGCATTTTTTCTTTCAGTGATTTTTTATCTAGGTGCTCCAGTTTATATAATTTACTCATGGCCTGTTGAATACCCAGGTCATCAACAGCAAATACATCTTCCCGGCCAAGCGTAAACATTAGCAACATTTCTACTGACCATTTTCCTATACCCTTTATCTGCACAAGCAAATCTATAATCTCTTCATTACTCATAGCCAGTAATTTTTTATCTGTGATCTTATGCTCTATACAGAAAGCAGCTACATTATGAACATAGTTCACTTTTGCATTGCTAAGTCCAATAGATCGAAGCAATTCAGCAGGAGTATCTAATACTTGTTGGGGCTTCGGCTCTTTCCCTTTATACAAATCCAGAAAACGTTGAAAAATCACCCTAGCTACTTTTGTACTCAATTGCTGGCTGATAATGCTTGCCATCATTCGAACGGGAATATTTGGATGCAATTTTAATTGATGCAAATCATTTCCAATCGTAATGGCCAGTTTTTTGTCCTTTTGCAAATGCTTTACATATTCCATTCAGCCAAGTTAGGTAAAAGACGGTTTATCATCTGTAAGCATAAAAGAAATCTTAGTTTTGTATACCCGTAATAAGTTAGCTACTAAAAGGAAAACGCGGAAATATGCGCAGAGAAATCGAATTAACCGCAGATGGATCTCATACCGTTTCCATACCTGAGTTACAGGTAACTTATCATAGTAAACATGGTGCAATCCAGGAGAGTATGCAGGTATTTATTAATCCAGGATTATCTATATTACTTTCAGCAAAACCAACAGAAACCATTTGTGTTCTTGAAATAGGATTCGGTACCGGCCTTAACGCATTACTCAGCTGGCAGGCTGCCAGTCAATACAACACCCCGGTTCATCTTACCAGCCTCGAACCCTTTCCCCTATCAGATGCTGAAATCAATTCCTTAAACTATGGAACTCTGTTATCAATGGGGCCACAGTTTACACAAATACATACATGCCCATGGGAAAAAGAAAATGCTTTAAGTACTGTATTTACCCTTGAGAAAAAAAAGATCTCCTTACTCGATTTTACAGAAGCCGGGGTATTCCATTGCGTCTATTTTGATGCTTTTGCCCCATCTGTACAACCAGAGTTATGGACAAAACCTGTTTTCGAAAAACTATTCTCTGTATTATTACCCGGGGGCATGCTGCTTACCTATTGCAGCAAATCCAGTGTAAGACATGATATGACCGCAGCAGGATTTTTGGTTACCAAAATACCCGGCCCAAGAGGTAAAAGAGAAATGGTTAGGGCAGAAAAAAGATGAAGCTTACTAATATAGTTACTAATAAACGCCATATACACGAGCGGGTAAGTCTGCAATTTGGAAAATAATACCCTGGAAAAAATTAAGCAGAGAAATTTTAAGTAGCTTAACAGCTTCAAATTGCTCTATGAGATACTTAATCAGTTTTTTTGTTCTTCTCTCTTTCTCTGCCAATGCCCAGAATAAAGATGAACAGGCAATCCGAAAAATCCTGGCTCATCAGATTACCGAATGGAATAAAGGGAATATCGACGGATTCATGAAAGGTTACTGGGAAAATGACAGCCTTTTATTTTTAGGGAAATCAGGGCCAAAATACGGATATACCAATACTCTTTCCAACTATAAAAAAAACTATCCGGATACTACCGTAATGGGAAAACTGTCTTTTGAAGTACTAAAAGTCCAGCCTTTGTCTCCAGACACCTACTTTGTTGTAGGCAAATTTATGCTTCAAAGAACCATTGGAAACCTTAGTGGATATTATACTTTATTATTTAAAAGGATAAAAGGGGAATGGGTAATTGTGGTTGACCATAGCAGTTAATGTAATATTTTAGAATTTACTGCGACTAATACTTGAAACAATCTAAATCTATATACAATGGCACTTATTATATTTGGTTTAATCCTGGTTATTGCCGGGATCATTTTAAGAACACAAAGAGAAGACCTGCATAAAGTTGCTACCGGTCTTCGTTTTGCCGGTCTGGCACTTGGCTTAATAGGCTTTTTGACCTCCTGTATCAAGCAGATTGATGCCGGGCAAATTGGCGTAAAATCTCTTTTTGGTAAAGTAGACGATGAGGTACTTACCAGTGGCTTGAATTTTGTAAACCCGCTGGTTGATGTAAAGATCGTTGATACCAAAACCCAGAACTATACCATGAGTGGCGTGCATGACGAGGGTGATAAAGCGGGCGATGATGCCATACGTGTACTAACAGCTGATGGACTGGAAGTAGTCATTGACCTTACCGTATTATATCGGGTGATTGCAACAGAAGCACCGAGAATTGTCAAGGAAACCGGTATGGATTATCGCGATAAAATCGTTCGCCCCTTAACCCGTACTAAAATCAGGGATAACTCGGTTTATTTTACTGCTATTGACCTGTATTCAACCAAACGAGATCTTTTTCAAGGAAGGATTTTTAAAAGTATTGAAGAAGATTTCAAAAAAAGAGGTTTGGTGCTTGAGCAATTGTTGGTTAGAAATATTACCCTTCCGACTACGGTAAAAAGTTCTATCGAAGAAAAGATCAAAGCAGAACAAGATGCACAAAAAATGGAATTCGTATTACAGAAAGAAAAACAGGAAGCGGAAAGAAAAAGAGTAGAAGCCCAGGGTATTGCTGATTATCAAAAAATCATTAGTTCAGGACTTGGCGATAAACAATTACAATATGAACAAATTCAGGTAATGAAAGGGTTGATCACTTCACCCAATGCCAAAGTAATTATTATGGGTGGCGGAAAAACACCGGTAATACTGGATGGGAAAAATTAATACCCCACTAAAAAACTGCGTCTTTCCAATAATGAAATTTCGCAGTTTTTTACTTCTATTCCATTGAAGAAATTTTTAACGTTCTGGCTGTCATTAATCTTGCAAAAACCAGATACCCTATACAAACACCTGCCACAGAAGCCAGAATATCCAGGTAATCAAAGGTTCTTCCAAAAAATGGGATTAATTGCAGGTATTCATTCATAATCACCAGCAATAATCCAAAAAAACAGGTAATGGCAAGGTCCTTTATTGTCTGTAAATGAAAAAATCTTTGAAAAAGCCAGCAGGCCCCAAAGGGAAGTAGAAAAGAACCGATCAGGTTGGGTGCAAAGCCCACAAATGGTTTCATAGAAGGAGGAATATGTACAAATGGGCGTATAATAAACTTAATCGCCCATATTAACAGCGTACCCGCAATCACAGTCCATTTCGAAATTTTCTTTAGCCGCATACATCCCAAAATTTCAGTATTGAAAGTAAAAGTCAGTCAAAAGAAATTATCTAAAAAAACTCATACCATCCTATTCATCGAAATTGATCGGCTTGCTCCAGATTTTAATAATCCGCCAAAGGAATAAGGACAGGCTCAGTACAAACCAAATATAGAAAATTATATTCCCGGTGGTAATATGCTCATGAATAAAACCATAATCAAACATGATACCTGCCGTAGTATTGATACCCATCCATAGCAAGGCCAGTGAAATAGTGTTGATGATTCGGATAAGATATTCCCTGATACCTGGTTCCACAGAATTGATTAATGATGAAAACTAATTTACAAATATTCAGCGGTTTTGTTCTTACTCCACAATCCAGGTTAGATAGCAAACCCGGGTATGAATCAAATCATTTTATAAAATACAAGGATTAATCAAAACTCTGATTACTAGCCGCTGCAAGTTTCAGGATACGGTCAAATTGACCAGGAGAAAGATCATTATAGAAATAATAGATAGGATCTACCGGGTAACCATTTCGATGTACTTCGTAATGACAATGCGGGCCGGTACTCTTCCCTGTATTACCCACATAGCCAATCAACTCACCTCTTTTTACATCCTGCCCAACTCTCGCCTTGATCCTCAGCATATGTCCATATAAAGTCTGATACCCATATCCATGATTGATCACCACACGATTACCAAAACCCCCGGTATTAAATCCGGCATCAATTACTTTTCCATCGGCAGTAGCATAGATTGGAGTTCCCAATGGTGCATTAAAATCCATTCCCTTATGCGCACGCAAATCTTTATAGATGGGATCGATCCGGTACCCAAATCCGGAACCAATATGCATCAGGTTTTTATTACTGATAGGTTGTATAGACGGAGTGGAAGCCAACATCTTTTCTTTATTCTTGATCAAATCACCAATCACATCAAATGATTTGGTCTGATAAGCAGTACGAAGTGATAAATTGTTTAATTGACTTCCGATACTTTTCACCAATTCAGATTCACCCATCGTTTGTACCAGTTTCACCTCTTTTTTTTGTTCAATATCTTTGATACGGGCACTATCAGGTATGGGATTTGCTGAAAAAATAGAACGATAAATATCATTATCCCTGTTCTCCAGCTCATCCATTTGTAATTCCAGTTGTTTTACCCGCTCAACAAATACACTGTAATTCTCTTGCAAATCATCATTCTGCTGACGAAGGTATTTTTCTTTGGGAGAATCTATATAACGGAAAGTAATCGCAAAAATGATCATACCCGTTACAATCGAGGCAGCAATAAACCCAATAGCCTGCAACAATCTTACCCGTAAAGGGGTATCCAGCTTTTCATAGCGGAGTGTATGGGTATTATAGTAGTACTTTATTTTCTTCATTATTCCATTTCAATAGGGATAAACCTGATTTACCCTGTATAAATCCTGAATGATAAATAAGCTGTATCCACCGTTCAGTTCATATTTCCGGCCCCAAATCCTTACCTTTGGTGCCCTTAAACTAAGGCCAAATATAGTTTCTAACGACCTAACTATTTGTTTAAAATTTTTACAGATGATGACCAGTGCCGGGATACGACAACAATTCCTCAATTTTTTTGCTTCCAAAAAGCATCATATCGTGCCATCTGCACCCATCGTTGTAAAAAATGACCCTACCCTGCTTTTTACGAATGCCGGAATGAACCAGTTTAAGGATTTTTTTCTGGGAAATAAAAAACCGGAGTATCCGAGGGTAGCCGATACCCAAAAATGCCTTAGGGTAAGTGGCAAACATAATGACCTGGAAGAAGTAGGAGTGGATACCTATCACCATACCATGTTTGAAATGTTGGGGAACTGGAGTTTTGGCGATTATTTTAAAGCCGATGCCATTGCCTGGAGCTGGGAACTACTTACTGAAGTGTATCAGCTGGATAAAGACCGTCTATATGTAACCATTTTTCAGGGGGATGAAAAAGAAGGGCTACCCCGTGATGAAGAAGCTTTTAACGAATGGAAAAAGTGGATACCCGAAGAGAGGATATTACTGGGTAACAAAAAAGATAATTTCTGGGAAATGGGCGATACCGGTCCTTGTGGACCCTGCACAGAAATACATGTGGATTGCAGAACTGAAGCAGAAAGAAAAGAAACCAGTGGCAAATCACTTGTAAATAATGATCATCCCCAAGTAATTGAGATTTGGAATAATGTATTCATGCAATTCAATCGCCAGAAAGATGGTAGCCTGCAAACGCTACCCGCACAGCATGTGGATACGGGAATGGGGTTTGAAAGATTGGTACGCGTAATACAAGGGAAACAAAGCAATTACGATACAGATATTTTTACCGGGACCATTGCTGCAGTTGAAAAAATCACTGGCAAAAAATACGATTATAGCAATACAAAAGAAGCCATTGCTTTCAGGGTTTTGGCCGATCATATCCGGGCCATTGCATTCACGATTGGTGACGGCCAGTTGCCAGCCAATAATGGAGCCGGTTATGTAATCCGGAGAATATTAAGAAGAGCCGTAAGATATTATTATTCCTATCTCGATTATAAACAGCCTTTACTATTTCAATTGATTCCTCTATTGGCTGACCAGTTTGAACATGTATTTCCAGAACTGAAACAGCAAGCCCTATTTGTTGGTAAAGTGGTAAAAGAGGAAGAAGATGCGTTTTTAAAAACCCTGGATAAGGGATTGAAAAGAATAGATGATATTATTAACGGCTCAGGTAAACAGATCGAAGGGAAAGCCGCATTTGAGCTGTTCGATACATTTGGTTTTCCGATAGACCTTACCCGTTTAATTGCTGAAGAAAATCACCTAAGTGTTGATGAGAAAGGATTTGAGGCAGAAATGCAGCAACAAAAAAACAGAAGTCGTGCAGCGGGTACAGTGGATACAGAAGACTGGGTAGTGTTGTCTACACATTCTTTTAATGATTTTATCGGGTATGATTCTTTGGAAGTAAAAACCAAGGTTGTTAAATACCGAAAAGTAAAAGCCAAAGGAAAAGAAGCCTATCAATTTGTTCTGGAAGCCACTCCTTTTTATGCAGAAAGCGGCGGACAAATAGGCGATACTGGCATTCTGGATTTTACTGGTGAAATAATCAGGGTTATCGATACAAAAAAGGAAAATAACCTCATCATTCATTTTACGGAATCTTTACCTGTCAATGTACAGGCAACGGTTCTGGCAAAAGTGGATTTGCACAAAAGACAAGCCATCACGATACACCATAGCGCCACTCACTTGCTGCATGCTGCTTTGCGTAAAGTATTGGGTAACCATGTGGCTCAGAAAGGAAGTCTGGTGAATGAGGAACAGCTTCGCTTCGATTTCTCACATTTTGCGAAACTAAGTGAAGAAGAAATTGCCGCTACTGAAGCTATTGTAAATGAAAAGATACGGGCCAATATTCCGGTACATATCAAAGAAATGAGCAAAGAAGAAGCGTTGAAATCCGGTGCAATGGCATTATTTGGAGAAAAATATGGCGATATTGTTCGTGTTGTGATTATGGACGAAAAATACTCCATCGAATTATGCGGAGGAACCCATGTTGGATTTACCGGAGAATTGGGCTTTTTCAAGATCAAACATGAAACTGCTGTTGCGGCAGGTGTTCGAAGAATTGAAGCCGTTAGTGGTGGATCTGCTGAATCACTCGTAAATGACCAGTTTAATCAGATACGCATGGTTCGTGAATCGATGAAAAATCCCAAAGAAATTCATAAAGCAGTCGAAAGTTTACTATCTGACAATACAGATCTGAGAAAAAAGTTGGAAAGCCTGGAAGCAAAACAATTGGTTATCCTTAAGAATGATTTGCTAACCAAAACCGAAACCATACAGGGAATCACCTTTCTGGGAGCTGTTGTAGAGGTAAATAGTGCCGATAGTATTAAAAAGCTCTGCTTCGAACTAAAAAATGATCTCAGGAATTATATAGTTGTCTTAGCCGCCAATATAGAAGGCAAAGCCCAGGTAGCCATCCTGCTCGATGAAGCCGTATGCAATACCCGAAACCTGGATGCAACCAAAATCATTAAAGAGCATGTTGCAGGACTGATCAAAGGCGGCGGCGGCGGACAAAAAACCCTGGCTACTGCAGGCGGGCAGGATGCAAGTAACCTTACCCAGGTTATTGAAAAGGTAAAAGCGCTGATTGTCTAGTACTAAAATATATTGCTAAACCCGGTTTTGGGCCTCCCTTATCTTTTGGTTATTTCCCATCTAAATTTATTAACCTTTTTTAACATTTCCGAAGACCTTCGTATTTAAAAAACTCACTACTTTTAATCTACTAAATTATTCGTACATCATCAAAATCTTCGCCATGAAACCAAAAATAACCTCCCTTGCTTTGCTCGGATTAGGTATTGCCTTATCTGCCGGTGCACAAACCACCGAAGCCCCTAAAAAGGAAAAAGAGGAAAGCATCACTATCCGAAAAAAGAAAGGAACAGATGAAAAATTAACCATTGTGATAGATGGAGATAAGATTACGGTAAATGGAAAGCCGTTAGATGAGCTGAAAGATGACGATATCCAGGTACTTCATAACAAAGGAATTGGCCCAATCATGCCAAAAATCAAAGCCCAGATTGCCCAAATGGGAGGTATGAAAATGCTGCGTGACTTACAGGTAAGCCCCTCAAACCGGGCCCTATTAGGTGTAGTATCGGAAAAAGATGAAAGAGGTGCCAGAATTACTTCCGTAAATAAAAATAGTCCGGCAGAGAAAGCCGGATTACAAAAAGATGATATTATTATCCGTTTGGGTGATAAGCACACGATTGAAAACAGCCAGGATCTTTATAATGCCATTGGCGACCATCAGCCGGGGGATAAAGTTTTGGTTACTTATTTACGTAATGGCAAAGAAGCCACCACCACGGCTATTCTCGGGAAAAATCCGGATACAGGATTGCAATCTTTTACATTCAATGGGGAAGATTTTAATTTCAATATGCCTGAACTAAAAGGCCTGCAGAACATGGATATCCATTATACTGCTAAACCCAGACTAGGTGTTGAAATCCAGGATATGGAAGAAGGGAAAGGGGTTAAAATTATAGAAGTAAATACTGATTCTCCCGCCGCTAAAGCCGGTTTCCTGAAAGACGATATTATTACAGAAATCAATGGCAATACTGTTGAATCAGTGGATGACCTGAAAGCTAAACTTAGAAACTGGAAAGAAGGCGAGACGATTAAGGTCAGTTTTCAGCGTAATGGAAAAACCCAGACCGCAGATATAAAATTCCCTAAAAAAATAAAAACAGCTGATCTATAATAGTAATAAATCGGTATTGGCAGCTATTCTACCAATTTTTGATTTTTCTCATGTGTTCACCGCGCCATTCCTGGCGCGGTTTTCTTTTGCGTAGATGACTTGATTACGCAAAAAAATAACCTAAAAAACAGGGAATGTATCATCCCCCCATCACAACATTTGACTACAAGTGAACGTTCTAGTTCTATTGGTCCCTCCTCAGGAAACCAGGCTATCAACTATCCATCATGAAAAGAAGTCTCTTTTTATTATTTATCCTCTTAGCGGTAATAGCCCAGGCTCAAAAAGTGTACTCGTCCAAACAACCATTGGTACATACTTTTTCTATTGTGGCCCGGGATGAGAAAACAGGCGATATGGCCATAGCCGTTCAAAGTCATTGGTTTGGGGTAGGCACCACTGTCCCCTGGGCAGAAGCGGGTGTAGGAGCTATTGCAACACAATCTTTCGTTGATAAATCATATGGCCCAAAAGCATTGGGCCTACTTCGAAAAGGATATACTGCACAGGAAGCCCTTGATAGCCTTACAAAAATAGACAGCGGCCGCCAACTCAGGCAGATCGCTATTATAGATAGCAAAGGAAATGTTGCAGCCCACACAGGTAAAAACTGCATCCAGGTAGCTAAGCATGTAAAAGGAAGGGGATTTAGTGTTCAGAGTAATATGATGCTAGGTGATTCTGTTTGCGAATACATGGCTAAAGCTTATGAACAGAGTGCCGGTAAGCCTTTTGTAGAAAGAATATTACTATCCCTCGAAGCCGCCCAAAAAGCAGGTGGCGATATACGAGGTATGCAGTCTGCAGCACTTACCGTTGTTCCTGGTAGAATCATGGAAAGCTGGAATAATAAAACCGTGGATCTGCGAGTAGATGATAGTCCCCAGCCCCTTCAGGAGCTCCGCCGCTTATACATGGTACAACTGGCATATGAACATATGAATAGTGGTGATCTGGCATATGAGCAAATGCATAATACCAATCTGGCCGCCGATAAAAACGATGTTAACGCTGCCATGTCTGAATACAATGCAGCTATGAAGTTATTCCCGGGAAACCTTGAAATGCAATACTGGACGGCTATTACCCTGGCCAATAATAAACAGATGGGAAAAGCCCTGCTTATGCTGAAATATGTATTCAATACAGATAATAACTGGAAAGAACTCACCAAACGTTTACCACCCGCTGGTCTTCTAACAGTTTCCGACGACGACCTTAAAAAAATACTTTCCCTTTAAATTTATTTTTACCATTCGCCTCTGCCTCAGGAAAGCTATTTTTGCAGCAGTATGGCAGTTAGTAATCAATACGAAGCAGTAATAGGACTGGAAGTTCATGCGCAACTGGCAACGGCCTCAAAGTTGTTTTGTGGGGATAGTACCGCTTTTGGGGCAGAACCCAACACTCATATCAGTCCCATAACCATGGGACATCCGGGCACCTTACCCAAAACCAATAAAAAGGCTGTTGAATATGCAATACGTTTAGGACTGGCTTGTAATTGTGCTATAGAACAGGAGAATTATTTTGCCAGAAAAAATTATTTCTATCCTGATTTACCCAAAGGGTACCAAATTTCACAACATACCACTCCAATTTGTAAAGGGGGATTCATAACCATCAAAACGGCTTCGGGCAAACGGAACATCAGTCTTAACCGAATACATATGGAGGAGGATGCAGGTAAGAGTATTCATGATCTGAATGCTGATTTTACCTGTATAGATTTGAATCGTGCCGGTACACCCCTCGTTGAAATTGTTACGGAACCAGACTTGTTTTCTGCTGAAGAAGCCTGGCAATATGTTACGGAAGTAAGGAGACTTGTAAGATGGATTGGTATCTGTGATGGGAATATGGAGGAAGGTAGTTTGAGATGTGATGCCAATATTTCCATCAGACTAAAAGGAGAAACCCGGTTAGGAACCAAAGTAGAGGTGAAGAACCTGAATTCTATCCGAAATGTAAAAAAAGCCATTGAATACGAAATCGACAGAATGATAGCGCTGGTTGAAACTGGCGGCAGGGTTCAACAACAAACCCGCAGTTTTGATGCAGCAACCGATACCACTTTTGCAATCAGGGATAAAGAAGAAGCAAATGATTACCGGTATTTCCCCGATCCCGATCTTGCTCCGTTTCATATAACCGATGAATTTGTCCATCAAATCAAAGAGACTTTACCGGCTCTTCCAAATGAGCTGACAGCTAAATACCAATCAACATTTGGGTTAAATGATTATGATGCCAGTCAGTTATGTGATGAAAAAATCACGGCTGCTTATTTCGAATCAGTGGTCCCCTTCACAACACATTATAAAGCCCTTACCAACTGGATTCTGGGTCCATTGCGCCAATACCTGAACGAAACGGGTTTAACATTTGAATCCATTTCACTAACTCCAAATACACTGGCAGAATTAATTAACCTGGTAGAAGATGGTAAGGTTAGCTTTTCTGCAGCGTCTTCAAGGATATTGCCATTGCTTTTTACTGATAATCGCCCGCCAATAGTTATTGCAGAGCAGTTAGAGTTACTGCAAACAAGCGATACGACTGAACTGGAAAACTGGGTAAATCAGGTAATAGAAGCAATGCCGGATAAAATAATCGAATACCAAAAAGGTAAGAAAGGGTTAATTGGACTGTTTGTGGGCGAAGTAAAAAAACGAAGTAAGGGTAAAGCAGATCCTAAGCTGGTAACACAACTATTGGAACAAAAATTAAACAAGTAATATCCATATTCCTCCCATCTACCGGGCAGGTAAGTAAACAAATCATTATGAAAAAAATACTCCTGTTTCTTCTACTTACAACCATCCTTATTTCCTGCCAACAGAAAAAGTACGGAGCTTTTACGGTATCTGGAAAAATCCAAAATGCGCCTGCAAAAAAAGTATTCCTTGAAGAATTGCCTTTTGGAGGAGAACAGCCCGTGATTCTTGACTCTGGCTCTATTCAGCAGAATGGAGATTTTAATTTGCATGCCATAGGAAAAGAAGAAGGTCTTTATCGTTTGGTAGTAGAAAACGGTCCTGATGTATTACTCGTGAATGATAATAATGATATCAAACTTGTATTAGATGTGAATCAGTACAAAGCATATACCCTTGAAGGATCGCCTGCAAGTGAAAGTTTACATGTTTTATTCGAGGATTATCGCAAAAAAGACTCTGCCCTATACTCCATATTTATGCAGATAGATACGCTTCAAAAATTAAGAGCAAGCGATAGTGCCATAACAGTAGTACGCTTGCAAAGAGATGATCTGTTAAAGAAAATGAATAAACTGGTAACCGATTTTATAAATGGATCCCCTAGTCCAGCAGCAAGGTATTATGCCCTGGGCATGGCATCCAGAACCATGAGTCAGGAAGAAGTTTTGGTATTAGCCAATTCCTCAGCTGATAAGTTTAAGGAACACAGTGGGTTAGCAAAGATCAAAAGCCTGTTAACTGTACAGAAGCCCGAATCACCTAAATATGCTTTATTAAATCAGCCAGCCCCCGAAATCAGTTTAACAGATGTAAATGGGAATCCATTTCTTTTAAGTAGCCTGAAAGGTAAATATGTATTGGTCGATTTCTGGGCCAGCTGGTGTGGACCATGCAGAAAAGAAAACCCAAATGTAGTGGCTGCCTATAATAAATTCAAGGATAAAAATTTTACCATTCTTGGTGTATCGTTGGATAAAGACAAAGACGAGTGGGTAAAAGCAATTAAGGATGATAATCTAAGCTGGACCCATGTAAGTGATCTGAAACAATGGGAAAGCAGTATGGTTCCCTTATATAAATTTGACGGGATACCATTTAATGTGCTGGTTGATCCACAAGGAAAAATCATTGCTTTTTCTCTAAGGGGAGAAGAACTGGAGAAAAAATTACAGGAAGTACTTAAATAAAATAAAGCTGATATGTAAAAAGCGGTATGCCTATCGGTATATCGCTTTTTATTTCAAGTTTCTTATAATGAGTTATAATAACTGATCAGTGTAGCCCAGTCTTTTTCATTCTTAGCAGAAAGATTATTCTTTTTCATATAAGCCTGTACTTCTGTCCATTTAGTTTGCATCTGGTTCTCCAGATTTTTTAGAGATATGGATATGGCAGAATACTGGCCGTTTTGTAAAACATAGTATTGCTCCATATCTTTAAATCGTTTGAATTTTGTAGCATTCCCATATTCGGTATATTCTTCCAGATCTTTAGAATAATATTTCAGTAAACTCAGTTTTCCTTCAGCCAATACTTGCAGATATTTGTTTGCATTTATGCGATTGTTGATGGCAAATCCCTTTTTAAAAACAATTTTTTTAGATGTATCCTCTTCATTGGGATACAGATACAAAGTATATATCATTGATGATAATTCATAAGTAGTATCATGTCTGTCAAAAACGAACTTATTATTATAGCTATCGAACTTAACTTTTGCGCTTTCAAACTTGATGCCCCGGTCGCCATATAATGCGGCTTTCATCCAATCATCTTTTAGAAACTGAGAGCCTTGTATTTCTTCCTTTTGGAAAAAATACATAATGGTTCCATTTTCTCCGGATCTATCAATCACTTTATGATCATCTGCCTGAGCTGACACTACCAGACTTATCAAAAAAACACCTAC